>NZ_NREN01000005.1:0-128164 GCF_003627915.1 Campylobacter sp. P255 | reverse complement strand
ATGTGGAGACGCCTTGCTCCATCCCGAACCAAGAAGCTAAGCACATCGTGGGTGATGATACTACGCCTTACTGGCAGGGGGAAAGTAGCTCATTGCGGACTTGTTAATTCTCTTATTATTCTTACTTTATACATAATCTTACGTTTGTTTTTATTGTTAGTTATTATTTTAGTTTTTATAAAATTTAGTTATTTGCTTAGTTTGGGTTTTAGTTGGGTTATTTTATTTTGGATATTTTTGTTTGTGACATTATTTTTATATTTTTTATTATTTTAGATTATATTTCTTGTGTTTCTTTCTTGTAGTTCTTAATTATTTATAATTTATAGTTTAATTTATAGTTTAATTTATAGTTTAATTTATAGTTTAATTTATAGTTTAATTTATAGTTTAATTTATAGTTTAATTTATAGTTTAATTTATAGTTTAATTTATAGTTTAATTTATAGTTTAATTTATAGTTTAATTTATAGTTTAATTTATAGTTTAATTTATAGTGCTTTTTATTTTTAGATTTTTATGGTTGTTAGGTTTGTTGTTTTATTTATTTCTATGGTTTTTAAATTTCTAGTTTTTAGTTGTTTGTGTTTTTATTGTGAAAATTTTTAATTAATTTGTGCTGATTAGATAGGGTGTTTAGTGTTATTTTTTATTATTTTATAAAATTTAGTTATGTGTTGTTTAGTTATTTATTGGTTATTCTATTTTATTTTTAAATTTTTTTAGTTTTATGTATTATTTTTTATGCTTTAGATTTGTGTTGTTGGCTATTGAATTGTTTTAATGGCTTATTTGGTGGATTGGTTGTGGCTATATTTAAGATATGCATGATTTTAGTGTTGAAATAGTATAAATTATAATTATTCAACTATTTCTTTCTTAATCCTTTAAAGTAAATTTTAGTAAAATATAAAATATTCTTTATAAAGGTTAAAAATGCACTTTACTTTGCTAAATGAAAAAGATTTTTTCAACCCCTACTACCGCAAAAAGCAAATTACGCAAAATGAATTTGACACTTTTTGCAAAGCTTTAACGCAGTATATAAAAAGGCTTGAAAGCTCACAAAGTGAAAATGAAGATTATCTTGTAGCTAACACACTTAGTCCATTTTTAACCATGTTAAATTTCAAAACCCACATCAAAACCAAACAAAAAGGCAAAAGCGAGATCGATTTAGCCATCGCCAAAGATGAGCTTAGTAAAGACTTAGAAGTTCTTATCGAAGCTAAAAAGCCCAACTCAAAAGAATTCATCACCCACGAAAAGCCAAATTCTAAAGCCTTGCATGAGGCTATTTTGTATTATTTTAGAAATAGAGAACATAGCTTTAGTTTGAAATTTATCATCATCACAGACTTTTATAAATTTTACATTTTCAAAGCTAGTGAGTTTGAAGAGCTTTTTTATAAAAACACAAGCTTTAAAAAACTTTTTGAAGAATTTCAAAGCCCAAATTCACTTTTTAAAGGCAACACCGATGAATTTTATAAAGAAGCAAGCAAACTCATAGAAAATTCCAAAGAAAGCTTAAAAGGCTTTTTCATCGACTTGGCATTTTTAAAAGACAAGCAAAAGTCAAATTTCAAAAACCTAGCAAGCATTTTTAAAACCTTTCATAGAGACTTTTTGCTAAATGAATTTAGTCCAAATGACGCAAACTCACTAAACAACGCATTTTATAAAGAGCTTTTATACATCTTAGGTTTAAGCGAGAGCAAACAGCTTTCTAAATTCATCATCACACAAAGTGAGCAAAGCAAACAAACCCAAGGCACGCTTTATCATCTCATAGCGAGCAAACTCCCAAAGCATGATTTTGAAGAGGTGTTAAAATTCATCATACTTTGGTTAAATCGCATTTTATTTTTAAAGCTTATAGAGTCTAATTTGGTTAGATTTAACGATGATAAAACCCTTAAATTTCTAAACTACGAAAAAATTCCAAATTTTACTACCCTTTCACATCTTTTCTTTGATATCTTAGCTAAAGAAAAGCACACAAGAGCGCAGAGTAAATTTAGCTATTTGCCTTATTTAAATTCATCGCTTTTTGAAAAACAAGCCATCGAAAAAACCACACTAGAAATCGCTACTTTAGAAAATGACGCTTTACTAGAGTACCACCCACATACGCAGTTAAAAGACGACAAAGGCAAAAGTAAAAAAGGCAAAGTAGGTTTGCTAGAGTATTTGTTTGAGTTTTTAGACAGCTTTGACTTTGGAGCAGATGAGCAAAGCGAAGAACTCATCAAGCAAAAAGAACTCATCAACTCAAGTGTTTTGGGAAATGTCTTTGAAAAGCTAAATGGCTACAAAGAAGGCAGTTTTTACACCCCAAGCTTTATCACTTCATATATGTGTAAAGTAAGCATAGAAAAAGTCGTGCTTGATAAGTTTAACCATACTTTTAAGCTAAATGCCGCCAAGCTAAGCGAGCTAAGAACCCAGCTACGCCAAGAAAAAATCCCTCAAGAACAAAAACTAGCCTTGCTAAATTCCATACGCATTTGCGATCCTGCGGTGGGAAGTGGGCATTTTTTAGTTTCAGCTTTAAATGCCATGCTTATGGTGCATTATGAGCTTGGTTTGTTTGAAGAGGACTTTTACCTAAGCGTGCAAAATGATGAAATTTTAGTGCAAAATCACAAAGGCCAGTTTTTAGAGTATAAACGCCCTGATTTTGACAAAGACAAAACCCACCTTTGCCAAAAAGAACTTTTCGAGCGTAAAAAAGACATCATAGAAAACAACCTTTTTGGAGTAGATATCAACCCAAACTCATGCGAGATCACTAAACTAAGGCTTTGGATAGAGCTTTTAAAACACAGCTTTTATGAAAGCTTTGATGATGCAAACTATCATGATCTTAAAACCCTACCAAACATCGATATCAACATAAAACGCGGAAATTCTTTAATAAGCTACTTTGAAATTCACAAAAGCCTTTCTCACTACCCCAACATCAAAGAACGCATGGATAAATACAAACGCATAGTCAAAGACTACAAAGAAGGCTTTTACACCGACAAAACTCTCATCGCAAAAGAGATCAAAAACCTCAAAGAGTCTTTTAAAAATTTCTGCTTAAAAGACAAATTTGCCAAAGAGATCAAGCAACTTACCAACGGTGCTAATGAATACTCTAAAAAATACGGCGATTTTTTAGCACAAGATGAAAAAGATGAGAATTTTAGAGCATTTTTCTCTAAAAATATGTTTGAATTTGACTTTGATGAAAGTGCTGCCAAGAAAGAATTTAAAAAGCTTAAAAAGCTTTATGAGAGTATATTTGACTTAGAAAGTGCAAATCCTTTTGAATGGCGTTTTGAATTTAGCGAAGTGCTTGATGAGGGCGGGAATTTTCAAGGGTTTGATCTCATCATCGGTAACCCACCTTACATCAGACAAGAAGACATCAAAGAGCTAAAGCCAAATTTAGCCAAAAATTATAAAGTATATAAAGGCACAAGCGACATTTATACTTACTTTTATGAGCTTGGGTTTAATGTGCTAAAGCAAAATGGTGTTTTGTCTTTCATCACTTCAAACAAATACACAAGAGCAGGTTATGGAGAAGCTTTAAGAGAGTTTTTGCTCAAAAATACCACACTTTTAGAATACATCGATCTAAATGGTATAAAAGTCTTTGATAGTGCTACGGTAGATACTTCCATACTAAGCTTTGAAAAAGCAAAAACTAAAGATAGTAGCTTCAAATACCTAGCTCCAAACACCGAGCTTTTAAAAGAAAACGACTTTAACATAGAAAGCATTTTAAATTTTAACAAAATCGCACAAAATTCCTTAAGCAAAGAAAGCTTTACTTTTAACGATGAAAGCACAAACGCACTAAAAGCAAAGATAGAAAAGCACGGCACTCCACTTAAAGACTGGCATGGGCTTAATATAAACTATGGTATAAAAACGGGCTACAATGAAGCCTTTATCATCACTACTGAAAAAAGAGATGAAATTCTAGCTAAATGCAAAGATGAAGCCGAAAAAGAACGCACCGCCAAACTCATACGCAAAATGCTACGCGGTAGAGATATAAAAAGATATAGTTATGAGTGGGCAGGGCTTTGGGTGATCAACACTCACAATGGCTATAAAAGCAAAAGCGGAGAAAAGATAGAAGCGATAAACATAGATGAATACCCTAGCTTAAAACAGCATTTAAAGCCGTATTATAAAACTTTAGAAAAAAGAACTGACAAAGGAAAAACACCTTATAACCTTAGAAATTGTGCTTATTTGGAGGAATTTGAAAAAGAAAAGATAGGCTGGCAAAGAGTAACCCAAGAACCGAGTTTTATTTTAGAAAACGAGTGTGTTTTATTGGATTCTATGGCTTTTATGGTAGGAAATTCTAAAAATGAACTTAAATATCTTTTGGGATTTTTAAATTCTAGTTTGATATTTTATTATTTTAAAAATATCGGGCATTTATATTCAGATAAAGGTTTTTTATTATCAAATCAATATGTAGAAAAATTTCCTATACCAAAAATAAATTCTAAAAATGAAAAACTAGCAAACGAGCTTATAAGCTTAGTCGATGAGATTTTAGTTTTAAAAGAACAAGACAAAAACGCAGACACCAAAACCCAAGAAGACAAAATAAACTCTATCGTTTACAAACTTTACAACCTAAACGAAGAAGAAATAAAAATCATTGAAGGAAAATGATGAGGGAATTTGACTATAAGCAGCAGATTAAAAAATTTTTAAAAGATAAAAATAATCATAGTTTACTTATATATGGAGGCTGGGGAGTTGGAAAAACTTATTTATGGAAAGAAGTTGAAAATGAAATTAATCCAAAAATAATACAAAAGAAAGATTTGTGGAAAAAATTTAAGTCCAATGCAAATTTTTTTAATCATTTAATAATATTAATTTCTATCATAAAACAATATGTTGGAATTACTCTTATGGGTATTATAAAGTATTTTAATCTTTGTAGTTATATTGAAAATCCAAACAAACAAGTAAAAAATATTGTTTATGTTTCTTTGTTTGGAAAGGAACATTATAAAGAAGTTTTAGAAGAAATAACCCTAAAAGCTTATAAGCATAACAAGATTTTATATTTTATTCGAAATATAACTTTTTGGAAATTGTCTATAGGTGCATTTTTGCAATTATTTATAGAAAAAAATTTCGAAAATATAATTGTATGTCTTGATGATTTAGAAAGGAAATCAGATAAACTTGATATTAAAGATATTTTAGGACTTGTTAATAAACTAAAAGAAGAAAAATGTAAAGTGGTTTTGATATCAAATGAAGATGAAATGTCAAGTAAAAAAAAGATAAAGAAATTTTTGATGCATATAAAGAAAAGTGTATAGACTTAAATATATACATACACTCTAAAGAAGAGGTTGTATCGCAAATTTTAGAAGAAAAAAATCCAGAAATACCTAAAGAAATAATTCCAGACTTGATATATAAAATTAAAAATCTAAGAAATTTAAATAAAACAATAAAAGCCCTTGAGTTTTTTAGCAAAGAATTGCACTTTTCGACTAAATTAAAGCAGAAAAAAGAATATAAATACTTTTTTAAAACTATATCGGAAAAAATAATATTGAAATATGAAAACCTTAATCTAAATAAAGAAAAACAAGAAGGCATACCATTGGAGCATATATTTTTGAAAGCTATTAGTGGTATGATTGAAGATTATGTTAATGGTTCAATTTATTCAATATCTGATGGTAAAAAGATGGATTTTGAAAAAGAGTTAAACAATTACAAGTTTTATGTTGATTTGTATGAGCTGAGAAGTTTGTTGAAGTGTAGCATTAAAAATCCAAATGAAAATATTAAAGAAAAATTTGAAAAATTTTTTAATGATTTTGATGAAAAACAATTAAAAGAATTTGTGTATGAATTAGGATTTATAAATTTTATAGCACTTGATAAAGTATGTAATTTTGAAAAAAATGAAAAAATTATAGAGATGAAAAAATACTGCCTAGAATTAGCAAGTAGTAGTGATTTTAGTGAAAAAATTATCAATATGATATGTGATAGCAATGAAGTATTAAGACAGCATTATAAAAAACTAAAAGCTGAAAAAGCACCATTTAGACCAAATAATACTCTTGGCAAAAGATTGAATATGAACAAAAATGACTATATTGAGATAAAAAATTTTAGTGATTTTCTTGCTCACTTAGAGAAAATAAATAAATTTTCAAAAGAAAAAATAAATGATTTTTTGGATAATAGAATGATTTTTTCATATTGCGATATATATTTTAGTCTTGAAGAAGATAACAAAAATAAGTATCTATGTTTATATGGTATTTATGAATCAATTAAAAGCGAAAAAAGTCAAACTAAAACTTTATAGCGTTATAAGTTAGAAGGATAAAAAATGGGTTCTGAAATTTTAACTCTGTCAGAAGATGAAATTAAAAATATTAAAAAAAAGTTAGCTAATATTATAGGCTCTTCTTATGTAAACAATATAAAGGAAATAGACGAAGAAAGTGTAAATGATTTTGCTATTAATGATGAAGAATATATAAAAAAGCACAAAAATTTATTTATAATGAGTAACAAAGGAGGTGGTCTTTTAGACTTAGAAATAAATTTAAAAGATTTATCTAGCTTGACTGATGATATAGATTTTCAAATAAAATTTGAAGGTTATAGAATAGTATTTGCTAACTCTCAATCTGAAGAAAAAATAAAAATTAAGCAAAATTTATATTTTAGCAATTGTGATTTTAAGGCTATAAAATTAAAAAATATTTGTTTTGAAAAGTTTGAGATAGATGGCTATAAATATGAGAATGATCATAAAAAATCAATAGTATTTAATGCTTGTGAATTTAAAGAGTTGTGTGTAAAAAATAGCACTTTTTCAGAAGAGATTGATTTTAAAGAAAAAACTGAAATAAAATATTTGCATGTAGAATTAAATAAATTTAGTAAGTATTTTTTTATACAAGATTGTGTTATAGGAAATATTAACTTGTGGAAAAATAAATTCGAAAATAGATGTTATTTTGTGGATTCTAAATTTGGATATGAACAAGATGAGAATAATAAAGCAAAATTAAATTTTTCAAATGCTTGTTTTGAAGATAATGCCTATTTTAACAATTCTAAATTTTATAGTTATATTGATTTTCATGAGTGTGAATTTGAAAAAATAGCTTGTTTTTATGGAGTAATTTTTGATAAAGCTCCAAATTTTAGTGCTTGTTATTTTAAAGAACAAAAGGCCGTAAATTTAACAAATGTCAATATAGATAAATTAGATTTTAAATCAATTGAAGGTTATATAGAAGATAATTATCAAGATGAAGCTTATAAAAACGAAATTGAAAATATACAAAGTGAAGAAAAAGAAAAAATAAATCTGATCGATAACAAACATAAATTAAGATGTGCTAAAAATTTAAAAGATTCTTTTAGGGTTATAAAAGATGTTTTGATAAGTCAAAATAATATTTTAGAGGCTCAAGAATGGCATAAACTAGAACTTTATACAAAAGAAAAAGAAACTATGATAAAAGCTACAAGCATAAATGATAATATAGATTTTAAAAATATTACTGCAAAATTTTTAAAAGAAGAATTATATAATTTTACTGAATGGATTAATTTTACATTATTGTTTATATATAGAAACACTAGTAATCACCACACAAGTTTTTTAAAAATACTTAATTTCACAGTTGTAATGATTGCATTGTATGCTTTGTTTCTTTTTTTACTACAAAACGATGGTGCTATTAAATCGGTTTATGGTTTTATAGTTGTACTAGCTTTTGCAACGGTTATAGTTATAGCTTTCGTTTCTTTTATTGTTTGTAAAAATATATTTAAATTACGAATATTAATTGTGAGTATGGTGTATTGTGTATTTTTATTATTATGTTTTCAAACTTTAGAGGCTCTTATTGTATGTTGTTATATTTTATTAGTTTCTTTTGTTAGTTTAATGTTTTTTTGTAAAAAATGCCTGCGTTTTTTTATTGTAGCTTTGGCATATATTGGTTTTTTTGCTGTTTTAATTGAAAAACCACAATTTATCAACCCTTTTATAGGTGTTTTTTCATCAGAAAAACTTCATGAAAGTAAAATTGAAAAAACCATTCAAGATTTAAATTCTAGTTCTATTTTAAATCTTGCAAAAATTTCTCATAAAGATTTTAACCTATCTTGGCATTATCAAGATGTTTCTTTTGTAGAACTAGATGAGGCTAAGAAGTTGACCATGGAAAATAAAGATAATATCTTAGATTTAAAAGAACAAAATTTAACCATAGCAACAGAATTTTTGGGTAAAAAATATACCGAAATTTCTAAAGCTATAAAGCAAGATAAAATCACGTCAAATGTCATAAAATCCACTAGCGTTTTATATAGTATTATACTTTTACTTTGTATATTCTCACTCCAAAAAACTGCACGTAAAAACTCCATAGTGCCAAGCTAAAAAGCATAGTGTGCTTTTTAGCTTAGGATTTACAAATTTCAACATCAGGTGTTACTCTTATACTCATAGTGCTGATTTTATTTAACAAAAATACAAAAAAAAGAAAATATTTGTTAAGCTAAATGTTGGAGATTTTATCAAAAGGAAAAATATGTGGCAGCAAATATATAATCCATTTGACAACATACTTTTAAGTGCTTTGGTGGCTTTTTTGCCTATTTTGTGCTTTTTGCTTTCTCTTGTAGTGTTTAAGCTCAAGGGTTATCAGGCGGGGTTTTTGACCCTCATTGTATCAAGTTTTGTGGCGTTATTTGCTTATGATATGCCATTTTCTTTGCTTGGTGCGAGTTTCATACAAGGTTTTGCAAACGGTATTTGGCCTATTGCTTGGATCATTATCGCGGCTATATTTTTATACAAACTTTCCATTAAGTCAGGTTCGTTTGAAGTGATCAAACAAAGTGTGATGAGTATCACTCCAGATCATAGAATTCAAGTGATTTTGATCGGATTTTGTTTTGGTTCATTTTTAGAAGGTGCTATAGGTTTTGGAGGACCAGTGGCTATCACGGCGGCTTTGCTTGTGGGGCTTGGGCTTAGACCATTATATGCGGCGGGACTTTGTCTCATCGCCAATACCGCTCCAGTAGCTTTTGGTGCAGTGGGAATTCCCATCATCGCTATGAGTAACCTAGCAGGCATAGAACAGCACGGTGTTTCGGCTATGGTAGGTAGAATGCTCGTGCCACTTAGTCTAACCATACCGTTTTTTATAGTATTTTTAATGGATGGCTTTAAAGGAGTTAAGGAAACTTTTCCGGCTATTTTTGTAGCTTCGGTGTCTTTTACCGCTACGCAGTTTTGGAGTTCAAATCACTTAGGAGCAGAACTTCCTGATATCATTTCGGCGGTTGTTTCTTTGTCTGTGACTACGGTATTTTTAAAATTTTGGAAACCAAAAAACATCTTTAGACTAGATGATGTAAAAGACTTCGATAACACGCAAAAACTAGAATTAAAAAAAGTCCTTCTAGCTTGGATGCCTTTTGTGCTCTTGATCATCTGTATAGTGATATGGACTCAACCATGGTTTAAAGCTTTGTTTGCAAAAGATGGTGTTTTAAATTTCATGCAATTTACTTTGAAATTTAACGAAACCCTAGGCGCGATCATAAGCCCTGACATAGTCAACCCACAGATCACAAAAACCATGATCCCATCACACACTATAGACTTAGTCGCACAAGCAGGAACAGCCATTTTAGTGGCAGCTTTGCTAAGCATTGTTGTGCTAAAGATCAAAATCAACGAAGCAACTGAATGTTTTTGGGACACCTTAAAAGAAATGGCCACACCATGTTTAACCATAGGCTTGGTGGTTGCTTTTGCTTTTATCGCAAAAAATAGCGGTATGAGTACGACTTTAGGGCTTGCATTTTCAAATACAGGCGATGCTTATGCGTTTTTCTCTCCTATCATAGGTTGGATAGGTGTGTTCTTAACAGGTTCTGACACTAGTTCGAATTTGCTTTTTGGGACATTACAGCAAGTGAGTGCTCAAAAATTAGGAATTTCAGAGACTTTATTTTTAGCGGCTAATTCCGTTGGTGGAGTGGTAGGGAAAATGATATCACCGCAAAGCATAGCAGTTGCTTGTGCAGCAGTTGGACTTGTGGGTAAGGAGTCTGAGTTGTTTAGATTTACTTTAAAATACTCGCTTGGATTTATCATCTTGATAGGAATTTGGACCTTTATCATAGCGTTTTTCTTCCATGGGATCATACCTCAAGCAGTACTTTTAAAATAAGGAAGTAAAATGAAAAAAGTATATTTATTTGCTACTTGTTTGGGTAGCGCTATCATGCAAGAAAGCGTTTTAAATGCGGTTAGGCTTTTAAGAAGAGAAGGGGTGGAAGTGATATTTAAAAAACAGCAAACTTGCTGTGCCCAACCCTCGTTTAATTCGGGGTATTTTAAAGAAAGTAAAAATATCGCTTTGCATAATATCAAACTTTTTACGCAAGATTATCCCATCATCGTGCCAAGTGGATCTTGTGCGGGTATGATGAGCCATGATTATCTAGAGCTTTTTAAAGATGATGAAAACTTTAGTTTGGTGAAGGATTTTAGTGCTAGAGTGATTGATCTTAGTCAGTATTTAGATGAGGTTTTAAAAGTAGACTATGAAGACAAAGGCGAGCCTATAAAAGTAACTTGGCATTCAAACTGCCATGCATTAAGAATTCAAAAAAGCATCCAAGCGAGTAAAAATTTACTTAAAAAACTCAAAAATGTAGAGTTGATCCCTTTGGAATTTGAAGAAGAATGCTGTGGCTTTGGTGGGACTTTTTCAGTAAAGGAACCTCAAATTTCAAATTCCATGGCACAAGAAAAGATCAAAGACATTCAAAATACAGGCGTAAAATACGTGCTAAGTTCTGATGGCGGTTGTTTGATGAATATCGCAGGAACGATGAGTAAAATGGGGCTTGATATAAAAGGAATTCACTTATATGACTTCTTAAACAAACGCCTTGAAGGGGTAGCGATATGAAAATGGCACATGAGCAAATTGTCGATGTGAAAATTCACGACAAGCAAATGAGGGAAAACTTAAGATCGGCAATGCATACATTGCAAAAAAATCGCTTGAAAATCATTGATGAAAAATTCGAAGACTGGCAAGGTTTGCGTTCTAAAGCAAAGCAAGCAAAAAACAACGCACTTTCAAGCTTACATGATAGACTTTTAGAATTTGAACAAAATGCGACAAAAAACGGTATCAACGTGCATTGGGCGAGTTCTGATGAGGATGCATGTGAAATCATCTATGAACTAATGATCGAAAAAAACATCAGTAAAATTCTCAAAGGAAAGTCTATGGCTAGTGAAGAGATAGGGTTAAACCACTATCTAGAAGCTAAAGGTTTAAAAGCCATAGAAACTGACTTAGGCGAACTCATACTACAGCTAAATGATGAAACGCCGGTGCATATCGTGGTTCCTGCGGTGCATAAAAACCGCTATGAAATCGGAAAAATTTTTGAAGAAAAGCTAGGTTCTAGTTTAGAAAGTGAACCTGAAAAGCTTAATTCTATCGCAAGAAAACACTTAAGAGATGAATTTGAAGGTTTGAAAATGGGCTTAAGTGGTGTGAATTTTGCCATATCTAAAGAAGGGGCTTTTTGGCTGATAGAAAATGAAGGAAATGGCAGAATGTGCACTACCGCAAGTGATATCCATGTGGCACTTTGTGGCATAGAAAAAGTAATGGAAAGCTTTGAAGATGCTGCGACTATGGTTTCACTGCTCACACCATCAGCAACGGGGCAGTTTATACCAACATATAACAATATCATCACAGGCCCTAGAAAAAATGGCGACTTAGATGGCCCTAAAGAAGTGCATGTGGTCCTTTTTGATCATAATCGAAGTAAAATGCTAAATGACAAAGACTACTATGAAGCCTTACGCTGTATAAGATGTGGTGCTTGTATGAATTTTTGTCCCGTGTATGATAAAATCGGTGGCCATACTTATCAAAGTGTTTATCCAGGGCCGATCGGAGAGGTTATCAGTCCTAATCTTTTTGGTATGCAAGAAAATGGAGATATTCTTTCTTTTTGTTCGCTTTGTGGAAGATGTTCTCAAGTGTGTCCGGTGCAAATTCCTCTTGCGGATTTAATACGCAAACTAAGAGCAGCCAAAGTAGGACAAGGAAGTTTTGAAAATATCACGCCAAATTCAGCCGAAGCAATGGCTTTTAAAATTTTTGAAAAAGTGGCTACTTCTCCATTTATCTGGAAAAATACTTTAGCAAATTTGCATAAGTTTAATTGGTTTTTACAAAAAGGAAAAAATTCCTTACCTGTGATCAAAAAATGGAGCGCTTATAAAGAATTTCCGCAAGCTAAGCTTGATCTTTATAAAGAGCTTGAAAAAATGCAAGGAGTTGAGTGTGAGTAGAATAAACGAAATTTCTTCACAAAGCAAAAGATTGATTTTAGATAAAATCAAAAATGCACCATTGTCGCTTGAAAAAATTCCAACTATAGATCCTATCGAGCATATCAAAACAAGTGAAGATATGCTGGGTGAGTTAAAAGAAAAAATGACTGCAAACAAGTACATCGTAGAAGAAAGTACTGCAGATAAACTAGAAGAAAAAATCAACCAAATCGTAGCAAGTTATGGATATAAAAGTTTGATTTATCCACGTAGTTTGAATATAGATATTCAAAAAATCAACGCAGAGCAAAAAACTTGTTTTAATCAAGAAATCGAAAATTTAAGAACTGAGGTTTTTCATAGTGATTTTTCTATCATCGAAGCAAGAGTAGGGGTGAGTTCACACGGAGTAGCTTTGGTGTTATCAAGTAAAGATCAACCAAGAATGCTTTCTTTAGCTCCTATGCTTTGTATTGTTTTGTTAAAAAAGGAAAATATAGTTAAAAGTATCAGCGAGGCTTTAAATTTAGTCAAAAAAGAAAATGCGATTTTACCGAGTAATATTTTATTTATCGCAGGTCCTTCAAGAACCGCAGATATCGAACTTATAACGGTTTTTGGGGTGCATGGCTCTCAAAAAGTCCATATCGTGCTTTATTGATCATAGAATTTACACTTAGTGTAAATTCTTGATTGATTGGAACAAAAATCATTTTAACTGCAAAATCAACACAAACTGCAAGATATGTAAGCAAATAACAATTTTAGCGTAATGGTGGCTATTTTTAAATTTAGTAGTATTTAAGATGTTTTTTGACATAGTAAAAAAAGACGCTAATAAATCAAAACAACAAAAAAGGAGTTTCATGATAAAAACAAGTTTTAAAAAAGCAGTGTTTATACCAAGTATTAGCGTGATTATCATTTTAAGTCTTAGCTGTATTTTTTTGCCTAAGGTGACAAATGATTTTATCAATCACATTAAAAGTGGTATTTTTGCAAATTTTTCATGGTTTTACATCTTGAGTGTAAGTTTTTTCGTGTGTTTTATGCTAGCGCTTGCACTTTCAAAATTTGGCGATATTAAGCTGGGTGATGATGATGAAAAACCTCGTTTTAAATTTACATCATGGCTTGCTATGCTTTTTGCTACGGGTATGGGTGTGGGGCTTATGTACTTTGGTGTGGCTGAACCTCTCATACATAAAAAAGCATTGCAAACAAGTGATGAAGATGCGATGTTGCATACGATTTTTCACTGGGGTATTCACCCGTGGGCAGTTTATGGAGTGTGTGCTTTAGCTATGGCGTATTTTGGTTTTAGATATAAAATGCCATTAAGTTTGCGTAGTGCGTTTTATCCGTTATTGAAAGAAAAAATTTATGGTTTTTGGGGAAATTTGGTCGATGTTTTGGCTTTGATCGTAACGGTTTTTGGTATTAGTACTACGCTTGGTTATAGTGCTTCACAATTGAATGCGGGTTTTTTAAATTTAGGAATTTTGAGCGAACAAAGCTTTTTAGAACAAAGTGTGATTATTATCATTATCATTTCTTTGGCGACACTTTCTTCGATTAGTGGTTTGACAAAGGGTTTGAAAATTTTAAGTGAAGCAAATTTGGTTTTGGCAGTATGTTTAATGCTCTTTGTACTTTTTTCAACCGAGACAGTAGAAATTCTTTCGCAGTTTACTTCTAATATTGGCAATTATTTGCAAAATTTAATCGCTTTGAGTTTTAAGACTTATTATTATGAAAAAGAGCATATTGAATGGTTTAATAACTGGACTATTTATTACTGGGCTTGGTGGCTTAGTTGGGCGCCTTTTGTGGGATTTTTCATCGCTAAAATTTCTCGCGGTAGAACGATACGGGAATTTATCTTTGGTGTACTTGTGGTGCCAACGAGCTTGAATATACTTTGGTTTAGTATTTTTGGCAATAGCGCATTAAATCTTAACGATGTTTTAAGCCCGTATACTTCCACTCCTGAAAGTTTGTTGTTTTATTTTTTGCATAATTTTTCTTTTTCTTATCTTAGTTCTTTGCTTGCGCTTTTGGTTTTAGCTTTATTTTTTATCACTTCAGCAGATAGCGGGATATTTGTGTTAAATTCTTTAAGTAGTGGCGGGGCAAGTGAGCCTTATAAATGGCAAAACATTCTTTGGGGTTTTGTGCTTGCATTATTGGCTACTTCTTTGCTTTATTCAGGTGGCTTGGGTGCGATCTTAAATATCACAATGATCGTAGCGTTGCCTTTTGCGTTTTTACTGTGCTTGATGTGTTTTTCGCTACTAAAAGGTTTAATCGTAGATGTAAACTACTCTTTAACGAAGTTAAGCCAAAGTAGCGTGTATTTTTCAGGAGACTTTTGGCAAGAAAGACTTGCAAGAATTTTAAAACAAAGCAAAGAACAAGACATACAAAGATTTTTAAGCATTCAAGTTAAAAATGCCATGGAAGAATTAAGCCAAAGCTTAAAAGATTATGGTTTAAAAACGCAAATCATTCAAGAAAAATCAAGCATTAGTTTGACCATCAAAAAAGAATTTGCTAAAGACTTTATTTATGGGGTACAAGTGGTAAAAAAACAAGCAAGCCAAAGCATAATCGATGATAAATTTATGCCAACTTACTCTAAAGAGTTTATTTTCGAGCCGCAAACTTTTTTTGCAGATTCGCGTAATGGCTACAATATAGAGTATTTAAACGAACAAGAAATCATCGTGGATATACTAAAACAATACGAACGATATTTGCAGCTTTTATTTGATGATAAAAATGAAATTTTTACCAAAGCTTATGATTAAAAAGCGTTATAATTACATTTTATCTTTGTATGAGAAAGGTTAAGAATGTTACGTTTTTTGTTTATGTTTTTTTGTGCGTTCAATCTTTTTGCCGCTACGCCAAATGATACGATCATCATCGCGGTAGAAAATGAACCAGAGCGTATCAATCCGCTTTTTAGTGAGGATCATGATGTGGCGATTGCACTTGTGTTTTCAGGATTGACACGTTTTGATGAAAATATGAAGTTAGCGCCTGATCTTGCTAGTGCTTGGAAGGTTAGCAAAGATGGCTTGACATATGAGTTTGAGTTAAGAAAAGATGTATCGTGGCATGATGGGGTGAAATTTAGTGCCAAAGATGTAGAATTTAGCATAAATGCCTTAAAAGATGAAAAACTCAATTCTCCTTCAAAGGTAAATTTTGACGCAGTTAAAGCAGTAAAAATCATCGATGATTATCATCTAATCATCACTCTTTCAAAGCCTTTCCCCGCTTTTTTAGATGCTTTAAGTGTGGGTATTTTGCCAAAACACTTGCTTGAAAAAGAAAATTTAAACACCACTAAATTTAATCAAATGCCCATAGGAACGGGTGCTTATAAGTTAAAACAGTGGAAGCAAGGTCAGTACATGATCTTAGAAGCAAATGAAAACTACCATTTAGCAAAGGTAAAAACACCAAAGCTTATATTAAAACATATTAAAGATCCAAGTATTAGCGCGATTGAACTTAAAAATGGTTCTATTGATGTGGCTTTGGTGGATTTTGCTTTGGCTTCTGATTTTAAAAACGATCCAAATTTTAAAATGCTTGTAGAGCCTTCGGCTGATTACCGTGCTTTAATGTTTAACTTTGATCATGAATTTTTAAAAGATCAAAATGTGCGTTTGGCGTTGAATTATGCTATCGATAAGCAAGCTATTATAAATTCTCTTTTGCATTCTTTTGGAAAGGTAGCTAGCCACCCTTTAGAGAAGTCATGGGCGGGCCCTAAAAAATTTGCAAGTTATACTTATGATGTAAAGAAAGCAAATGAGCTTTTAGCTAGAGCAGGTTTTGTAAAAAACAAAAATGGCATTTTAGAAAAAGACGGCAAAGAGCTAAGTTTTGAAATGTATGCTATGAGTGAAGATCCTTTAAGAGTAGCTTTGGTGAATATCTTACAAAGTGAGTTTTTAAAGCTTGGTATAAAAGCAAAAGCAGTAGCTAAGCCAAGTGGAAGTTTTGACTATACGAAAATTGATAGCTTTTTGGTGGGTTGGGGCAGTCCTTATGATCCTGATTTTCACACCTTTAGGGTTTTTGAGAGTTCTCAAGATAGTGCTTTGAATTCAAGTGGGTGGAATTTTGGACATTATCACAATGCTAAAGTTGATGAGGCTTTAAAAAAAGCTAGAAACTCACTTGATATAAATGAAAGAAAAAAATATTATCAAGAATTTATCCACGCTTTATATGAAGATCCTGCGTTTTTGTTTATCGCTTATATTGATTATCCTTTAGTTTTTGCCAAAAATATCCATGGTATAAAACCACATATTTTAGGTCATCATGGAGTGGGCTTTACGTGGAATGCTTATGAGTGGAGCAAAAATTAGTGCTAAAACTCATTTTAAAACGCCTTTTATGGGCGTTTTTTTTGATAGTTTTTGCAAGCTTTCTTTGTTTTGTGATGGTTTATCATGCTAAAGGAAGTGTGGTATTTGCTAGTGTGCCACAAGGTACTAGCTTAAAGATAAAAGAAGAAATCGAGCGTAATTTAAATTTAGACAAACCTTTGTTAGAGCAGTATGAAAATTGGGCTTTTAAGGCTTTAAAAGGCGACTTTTCCTACTCTTTGATCAGCGGAGAAAAAGTAAGCGAAATTTTAAAAGAAAAACTCCCTTATACACTCATACTTGGAGGCTTAGCTTTTAGCGTGCTTTTTATTTTGTCTTTGTTTTTGGCGCTTTTGTGTGTGATTTATAAAGATAGTTTTTTAGATAAGGGCATTACTTTTTTAACGATGAGTTTTTTTGCTTTACCTGCTTTTTCTTTATCTTTGATACTGATTTTAGTGTTTGCGGTATTTTTTAAACTTTTTCCAAGTTCTGCGATTGCAGATATTGGTTTTGAAGATGATGTGTTTAATCGCTTGTGGCATTTGTTTTTGCCTGTATGTGCTTTGGTGCTTTCTCATTTAGCGGTTTTTGTGCGTTTTATAAGAACAAGTTTGATTGATAGTTTCAATCAAAGCTTCATAGAGAGTGCTTTTGCAAGAGGGTTAAGTAAAAGAAGAATTTATTTGCATTTTGTGTTAAAAGATGCGATGGTACCTATACTCGCATATTTTGGAGCTTCTTTTGTAAGTTTTTTAATGGGGACTTATATTATCGAGAGTGTTTTTTCCTATGAGGGCATAGGAAATTTAGTGATTAAAAGTATATTGTTTAAAGATTATCCAGTGGTTTTGGCTGTGGTGGTTTTTAGTATTATTATTGTGGTGTTTGTAAATTTACTTGTAGAGATAGTTTGCAAAATGATCAATCCAAGGTTTGCAAATGCGTAGGTTGTGTGTAGTAGCGATATTGTTAAGTGTGGCTTTGGCACTTTTTGCACCTTTGTTAAGTCCTTATGATCCCAATTATGTGGATTTAAGCAAGGCTAAAATGGCGCCGAATTTAGCGTATATCTTTGGTACAGATTTACTTGGTAGAGATATTTTTACGCGTATTTTATATGCTTTGCGTGTTTCTTTGTTTGTAGGGATAATGGCGGCATTTTTTAGTGTGTTTTTTGCTTGTGTTTATGTGTTTTTAACAAGATTTTTTGCATATGCGTTTTTTGCAAGGGTACTTGATATGCTTTTAGCTTTACCTTCTTTGCTTGTGATTATGTTTTTTCAAAGCTTTTTGGCAGGATCTTTGTGGAGTATGATTTTTATCATTGCTTTGGGGCATTTTTCCTTTGTAGCAAAAGTGCTTGATACCCAACTAAATAAATTTCAAAAACTTGAATTTTATCAAAATGCTATCGTACTAGGTTCTAGTAAGATGAAGGCTTTATTTAGTGAGCTTTTGCCTGCTTGTTGGAATTTGCTTTTTGTGCTTTTTGTTTTAAATATCGCTCATGCGATTACAAGCGAGGCTACTTTGAGTTTTTTTGGTTTAGGGGTAGAGCTTTGGACTCCAAGCTTGGGAAATATGCTTAATGAAGCAAGCAAAGCGGTTTTTTTGGGTTTTTGGTGGATGATATTTTTCCCTGTGGCTTTTATACTGATACTTATTTTGCCTTTGCTTGCTTTGGGCAATGATTTGCAAGAAGAGAATAAAGCATGATAGAAGTATCTTGTCTAAACCTTAGCTTTAAAGATCAAGTTTTATTAAAAGATGTAAAGTTAGAACTAGAAGATGGCAAAGCTTTAGCTATTATGGGCAAAAGTGGATCGGGAAAAAGTTTATTTTTAAAAAGTATGATTAGACTTTTTGATAAACGTTATTTATTGCACGCTGAAAAACTTTATCTTGACGATCAAGATGTATTAAATTTAAAAGAAAAAGAACTGAATGTATTAAGATCAAAGGCTAGCTTGCTTTTTCAAGATGTTTATGGGAGTTTTTATCCGCTTGTAGATATAGGGAATTATTTTAATATAGTTTTAAAAACTCATACGAGTTTAAGCACAAAAGAAATCAAAGAAAAAGCTTTTTTTTATTTTGAATGTTTAGGACTTAAAAATCATGATCTTTTGTGGCATTCTTTTATATATCAGCTAAGCGGTGGCATGGCAAGGCGTGTTCAAATAGCATTAGCTTTGCTTAGCGGGGCGCAGTATTTGTTGTGTGATGAGATCACAAGTTCACTAGATAAGGCAAATGAAGAAAAAATCATCGCAATCTTAAAAGACTTAAAATCACAATTTAAAAATCTCATTTTTATAACCCATGATATACATTTAGCTAAAGAACTTTGCGATGAGGTGGCCATTATGGAAGATAAAACTTTGCTTTATCAAATGCCTGTGAAAGATTTTTTAAGTAATCCACAGGGTGCTTTTGCTAAAGAATTATTTAGTTTTTTTGAGAATGAAAATGCTTTTAGAAGTTAAAAATTTAAGTAAATCTTATCGTTTTAAAAAACATTGGTATTTAAAAGAGGAAGAAATTTTCGTTTTTAAAGATGTTGGTTTTTCTTTACATAAAAACGAAAATTTATTACTTTGTGGCGAAAGTGGTAGTGGTAAAAGCACACTAGCTAAAATTCTTTGTATGCTTGAGAATGCAAATTCTGGCGAGGTTTTGTTTAATGGCAAAAATATACTTAGTTTAGACTTTGATAAGCAAAGAAAATTACGCCAAAAAATTCAATACATCTTTCAAGATCAAAAACTCGCTTTAAATCCTTATAAAAGCGTTAAAAAACTTTTGCTTGATGTATATGATAACTTCAAGATTTCGCCTGATTTTGAAGCGCTTTTTGAGCTTTTTGATATTTTTGAACTTGAAAAAGATATTTTAAATTTAAACTCTTCTAAGCTAAGTGGCGGACAAAGCCAAAGATTAGGTCTAATAAGGGCTTTGCTTTTAAAACCACAATTGCTAATTTTAGATGAAATCACAACGGCGCTAGATATCCCAACTGCACACAACATATTAAATTATTTGCGTTATTTTCAAAATACACATGATATTACTTATATATTTATTTCTCATCAGGAAAAAACCTTGCAAGGCTTGTATCACAAGAAGGTGCTTTTGTAAAAAGATAAAAATTGTTTCTTTTTGAAATACTCAAAAATTTATTTTTTTGATAATAAGTTTTTATATAGCTAAGTTAAAGTAAAATAAAATTTAACTATGTATGAATAAAAGGTTTTACTATGACGCACGCAACCATAGAGCATCAGTATTTTGGTATCTTTGCGATGCTTATTATCGCAAGTGTGATATTCTTTACTTTGGTATATATTTCTTCAAAAATAGGCTCCAAGCTTGCCTCTCATAATAGAAAAAAACTAGGATTAGGAATTTATGAGTGCGGACCTATGGCTTCAAAACAAGCAAATAAAATCAATTCTCAATTTTTTGTTTTTGCTTTGATTTTTATTTTACTTGATATTGAAGTGGTGTTTTTATTTCCTTGGGCGGTGATTTTTAAAGATTTAACCGCAGAGCTTTCAAAATACGGTTTGTCTTTATTTGCTTTAGTGGAAGTGTTTGTTTTTATTTTATTACTTGCAATAGGCTTTTTATACGCTTATAAAAAAGGAGCATTCGCATGGCAGAGTATCAAAAAATGAGCAATGCGCCAGTTGTTTTAACTACGGTTGATAAACTAGTCCAATGGGGAAGAAGTAATTCTTTATGGGCGTTATCTTATGGGCTTGCCTGTTGTGCTATTGAGATGATGGCAGCAGGTGGCGCAAGATATGATTTTGATAGATTTGGAACGATTTTTAGAGCAAGTCCAAGACAGTCTGAAGTGATGATTATAGCAGGCACTTTAAGTAAAAAACACGCCGAATTTACAAGAAGACTTTACGATCAAATGCCTGATCCTAAATGGGTTATTTCTATGGGTTCTTGTGCAAATACCGGTGGTATGTTTAATACCTATTCTACTGTCCAAGGGGTTGATAGAATCATTCCGGTGGACATTTACGTGCCAGGTTGTGCTCCACGGCCTGAAACTTTTCAATTTGCTTTGATGATTTTACAAAAAAGAATTCGCAAAGAAAAAGCGAGTAGAAAAATCGCTCCAAAAAGGCTTATATAATGAGAAAATACAGCGATAAAAAAAATGCCCAATTAAAAAATTATTATGAAGATAGATTTTACCACGCGCCTGTGACTAAAAAACTAAGTGTAGAAGGTAGTGTTTTTGAAAGTGACCATCAAATTTTAAGCCAAAAATTTGAACTAAAAAATTCTTTTATCGAGCTTGATTTTTGGGTGATTGAAATAAACAAAGATGATAATGTTGCTACTTTAAGTTGCTTGAAAAAACTAGGCTATGAAGCTTTTAATGATGCAAGTGCGCTTGATTTTGTCGCACAAAAACAAGGGTTTGAAGTGTATTATCAGCTTTTAAATATGGAGAAGAATTTAAGAGTGAGAGTGAAAACCTTTGTTGGTTTAAAAGAAAGACTTCAAAGCGTTATGAGTGTTTTTAAAGGGGCTAATTGGTGCGAGAGAGAAATATATGATATGTTTGGAATTTTCATTATCAACCATCCTAATTTAAAAAGACTTTTAATGCCTGATGATTGGTATGGACATCCTTTTTTAAAAAGCTATCCTTTGCATGGTGATGAATTTGCTAAATGGTATGAGATAGATAAAATTTTTGGAAAAGAATACCGCGAGGTAGTGGGCGAAGAAAATAGGGATCCAGGTTTTGTGGATGAAAAAGACACGCTAAACTTTAGCAGAATTTATCATGAGGTTGGCAAGGGTGAAGCTCCAAGAGAAGAGAAGTACTTGCAAGAGTATCAAGAAGAAGGTGGCGTGCCTTTTGTAAAAAAAGCTAAAAGAACGCAAGCAAAATTTTTAGACAAGAGAAGATAAAATGCAAATTTCTACTAAATTAAAACCTTATTATGAAAATATAAGCTTCGAGCGTGAAGATGGCACGATGATCGTTAACCTTGGGCCTCAACACCCTAGCGCGCACGGAAATTTACGCCTTATTTTAGAGCTTGATGGAGAAGAAATCACCAAAGCTGCTCCTTGTATAGGTTATATGCACCGTGGTATGGAAAAAATGGCTGAAAATATGATCTATCAAGAGTTTATCCCAACAACAGATAGAATGGACTATATCGCAGCAAGCGCAAACAACTATGCTTATGTGGCTGCTGTAGAAAAACTGTGTGGTTTGGAGATCCCACGTAGAGCAAGCGTGATAAGAATGATTTTGCTTGAATTAAACCGCATTGCTTCGCATTTGTTATGGCTTGCTACACATGCGCTTGATATTGGCGCGATGACGGTATTTTTATACTGCTTTAGAGAGCGTGAGTATGTGCTTGATTTGATAGAAAAGTATTGTGGTGCAAGATTGACACATTCTTCTATGAGAATAGGTGGGGTAATGCTTGATTTGCCTGAAGGTTTTTTAGATGAGCTTTTAGCATTTTGCAATAAATTTCCAAATGATATAAAAGATTATGAAGCCTTGCTTGATGATAATAGAATATGGCGTGCAAGAACTGAAAATGTAGGTGTTGTAAGTAAAGAACAAGCTTTAAGTTGGGGTTGTAGTGGGGTTATGCTAAGAGGAAGTGGCATTGCTTATGATATTAGAAAAGAAGAGCCGTATTTGCTTTATGATGAGGTAGACTTTGGTGTGCCTGTGGCCAAAATGGGTGATTCTTACGCAAGATATAAGGTTTATATGCAAGAATTTAGAGAAAGCTTGAAAATTTTAACCCAATGTGCTAAGCTTTATCAAGATACCCCGCCTGAAATTTTATGCAATCACCCTGAGTATGTAAGTGCCTCTAAAGAGCAAATCATGACACAAAATTACTCACTAATGCAACATTTTGTTTTGGTAACTCAAGGTTTAAAACCACCCAAGGGAGAGGTGTACGTGCCCACTGAAAGTCCTAAAGGCGAGCTTGGGTTTTTTATTCATTCAGATGGTAGCGGTAGGCCATATAGACTAAGAGCTAGAACTCCTAGCTTTTTTCACTGTGCGTTTTTGGAAGAAATGCTTGTAGGGTCTTATTTGGCTGATGCGGTGGCTATTTTAGGAAGTATTAATATAGTTTTAGGTGAGATAGACCGATGAGACGTGTAGATTTAAGAAAAAGTCAAAATTTATTTGAAGATTTAAAACAAATCATTCAAAATGCTTATATAGGTGAAGTTTTGGTGGTTTTGTTTGAGATAGGAGACTTTTCTAATGTGGAAAAAAGTTTTGCCTTTGTAAAAGAGCAAAATTGCGAACTTTTGAATTCTTTAAAATTCAATCAGGTGGATTGGACTATAGTATTGAAAAAGGTAGGACAATGAAATTAGCAAAATACCAAGAAGGTTTAAATGCTTTGTGCTTTGTGGATTTGTTTTCTTTAAAAAATCCTTCGCTTTGTGCTAAATTAAGTCAAAGTAAAAACTACAATATCTCTTGTATAGAAGATAAAAACTTAAAAGCAAATTTTTATAAATGTGAAATCGCAAGTGTGTCTTTTGTGCTTGCTTTGCTTTGCAAGATGAGTATAGAAAATGAATTTAATGAGCTTGATGAGGGATATTTGAGTGCTGAATCTTGTTTTGGCGAAGAAGAAGCTTTGGAAATTTTGGATTTTTTAAAAGAAGCAAAATGCATTATTTTTGATGAAAACTTATATCAACATAAAGATTTTGAAAATATCAAATATTTTTTAGAAAAGCTTTGCTGTAAATTTAATCTTTTGCTGATTTGTTCTAATGAAAATGAAGAAAACTTGCAAGTACAAAATTCTTTTACTGAGCTTTTAGAGTTGGATAATTTTGATGGAACTATCATTATGCAAACACCTTTAAAAGACAAAGAGCTTCATTGTTCTTCATCTTTTGCCTTGATTGCTAAAGTTAAAGATCAAGACACAATAGCAATAAGACTAAACCAACAAGAAATTACAACAACAATAAAAATCGATCAAGAGTTAAAAGGCACGGTAGCTTTGCTAGATTATGAAAGTACTACTTTTGCTTTTTCAAAAGCTCAAATTAAGGTTATAAAATGAAAGTCATCATCAATGGTATAGAATGCGAAGCAAACGAAGGTGAGTATATTTTAAATGTCGCAAGAAAAAATGATATTTTCATTCCTGCTATTTGTTATTTAAATGGCTGTTCCCCGACACTTGCATGTCGTATGTGTATGGTAGAAGCTGATGGTAAAAAGGTTTATTCGTGTAATACCAAAGTAAAAGAAGGTATGGTTGTAGAAAGTGATTTGCCTAATTTATGGGATGAGCGTAATGCTATCATGCAAGCTTATTGCATTAACCACCCTTTGCAATGTGGAGTATGTGATAAATCCGGCGAATGTGAACTTCAAAATTTTACGCATAAAGCAAGAGTAAATGTGCAAAATTACTGGATCAAAGATACTCATAAAGAGCATAAAAAATGGGGCGAGATTAATTACGATCCGGCTTTATGTATTGTGTGTGAAAGATGTATTACGGTATGCAAAGATAAAATAGGCGAAAGTGCTTTAAAAACTACTCCAAGAGGAGCAAGCGCACCTGATGCAAGTTTTAAAGAGAGTATGAGTAAAGATGCACTTGCAATTTGGACTAAATTTCAAAAAAGTTTAATTGCGCCAAGTAATGGCGATGTGCTTGATTGTTCTTTTTGTGGAGAGTGTACAAGTGTATGTCCTACCGGGGCTTTGGTGGGGTCGGCTTTTCAGTATACATCCAATATTTGGGAGTTAAAAAGAATTCCAGCTAGCAATCCACATTCGAGTGATTGTGAGTTGATGTATTATGATATCAAACAAACTAGCATTAATAATCAAAAAGAGAAAATTTATAGAGTAAGTAACGACTTTGCCTTTGCTACTTTAAACAAAGCCGCAAGATATGGTTTTAACACTCAAAATGAAATTCAAACCAAAGATGAAAAAGCTTTTGAAAAACTTGTTAATATGATAAAAAATGATGAAATAAAAAATATTGTTTTTAATAGCTTTATCACTAATGAAGAAGCTTTGATTTTGCAAAATTTAAGCAAGAAATTTAATCTTCATCTTATAAACCATGAGGCTAAAAAATTTCAAGATTTTCTAGCTTGTTTTTATCAAAACGCAAACGCAATGTACAACGCAAATTCAAACGATATCACGCAAAGTGACTTTTTAATCATCGCAGGTTCATTTTTACGTTATGATGCTCCAACTTTAGGATATAAAGTCAACAATGCTTTGGTGATGAATAAAGGAGCAGGGTTTTATTTTCACCCTATAAGAGATAAAGGCATAGACAAATACTCTAAAAATTTCTTACAAGTCAATCATGATGTTAAAGACAATGAAAGTATTTTAATGTTTATTTTGCAAAAATTTGCAAAAGAGCTTCCGGTTGAACTTCAAAATGAGTTAGAAAAAGCGTACTATCAAGATACAAAAGAAATAGAAGAAACAGTCAATGAAGAAGTAATAGAGAAAATAGAAAAGCAAAATGAAGATGGTCAAACCATTATAGAAGAAGTGAAAAAACTTGTACCTAAAAAGGTGAAAAAAAGCATTGAAGTGCAAAGATCAAGCTATGCAAAACTTCTTGGTATTGATGAGGATATTTTCGAGAATTTGCTTGCAAAAAAACAAAAATTTACGCTTGTTGTTGGAAGTGATTTTTACTATGATGAACAAAGTGCTAAGTTGGCAAAGCTTTGCGCTATGGTGCAAAAATATACTGATTTTAAAGTCTTTTTAAATCCAACCTGCACCAATACTTTAGGTGTGAGTTTGATTTGTGATTTAAAACAAGATCTTCAAGCAGGAAAGACACTAGGTTATAATGAAAAAGGTGATTTTAGTTTTTCTTATGAAGGAGATCTTGCGAGTTCTAGTTTAAATCAACAAGAAGGTAGTTTTGTTAATTATGATAAAAGATTGGTGCCTACGAATGCAGCTTTAGAATTTAAAGGATATTTTTTAAATGATTTAGCAAATGCTCTAGGTTTTGATGAAGAATTTACGATCAACTATACCCAGCTTTTACCGCAAAATAAAGGCTTTAGAGCAATCAAATTTGATGATTTGGAAAATTACTATGATAATGGAGGTATAAATCATAGAGGCTATGAGCTTGATTTTTCTCATTTTGAGTTTGAAAAAGTCTTAGTAGCACAAGAAGCGCAAATGCAAAATGAGGGAAATTTAACCTTATATCATGCAAACAGCATTTATCAGTTTTCAAAGCTTAGCAATAGAGCCTTTAACGAGGTTGGGGTTTTATTTTTATCTCCTGATTTAATGCAAAAATTTGAACTAAGTCAAAATGATAGTGTGATTTTGAAAAATGAAAAAACTCAAGTCGCTATTAGTGTCAAGTGTGATGAATTGCTAGAAAATGCTGCATACTTAGGAGACTATGATAGTAAGATTGATTATAAATCTTTATTTAAGCATGCGCGATATGTGAAAGTTTGGCTTGAAAAAGCAGGAGCTAAAATATGAGTGATATTACTTTTTTTATTATAGAAACGATTGTTAAATGTGTGCTTGTTATAGCTATTTTTGCTACTTTGGCGGGTTTGGCAACTTATCTTGAAAGAAAAGCTTTGGCTTTGTTTCATCGTCGTTTAGGGCCTGATATGGTAGGTCCTTTTGGTTTGCTTCAAGTGGTTGCTGATATGATTAAGCTTTTTACCAAAGAAGATATTGTTCCAACTTATGCTCAAAAAGTGGTATTTTTGATCGCTCCATTGATTGCAGCAATTTGTGCTTTTGTAGCAATCGCAGCTATCCCTATTTTTCCTGAATTTACTTTATTTGGTAGAGTTATTCGCCCTATTATTGCTGATATTAATGTTGCTTTGCTTTTTGTTATAGGCATGGGGGGAGTTAGCTTTTATGCGATTTTTTTGGGTGGTTTGGCAAGTAATAATAAATGGTCGTTGCTAGGTGGTGCTAGAGGACTTGTGTCCATCATTTCTTATGAGAGTGTTGCGGGGCTTTCTTTGGTGTGTGTGGTAATGCTTGTTGGATCCTTATCTTTGGTGGATATTAATAACTATCAAAGCGATGGTATACTTTCTTGGCTTATTTTTAAACAGCCTCTTGCTTTTGTTTTGTTTGTTATAGCTATTTTCATAGAAACCAATAGAACCCCGCTATGTTTAAGTGAAAATGAAACCGAGCTTGTTTCAGGATATGGTACTGAATATAGCGGTCTTAGATGGGGTATGTTTTTTATTGGTGAATATACTGCTATGATTACGGGCGCAATCATGATATCGCTTTTATTTTTAGGTGGATTTAATGACTTTTGGATTATACCAGGAGCTATCATGATGCTTTTGAAGGTTTCTTTTGTGTTCTTTTGGTATTTTTGGGCTAGAGGGGCATTTCCTCAACTACGCCCTGACCAAGTGATGAGAATGTGCTATTTGATTTTAATACCTTTGGCGGTTTTAAATTTATTAATTAGCGCTTTAGTGCTTGTGATATAAGGAAAAACAATGAAAAAGGGTTATTTTAAAGTAGATTTTGAACGTAAAAATCCACAAACTGCTTATGAAAAGCTGATGCAAGTAATTAAGCGTTCGCTAAATACAGAACTTTTTGTGGGGTTATTTGTAGTTTTAAGAGAAATGTTGAAGAAAAATAATAGCGCGACAATTAAATATCCTATGGAAAAAGTTTCATTAGATAATCGTTACCGCGCTGTACATCGTTTAATGCGTTTTATTGAAAGTGAAAATGAATGTTGTATTGGTTGTGGCTTGTGTGAAAAAATTTGCATTAGTAATTGTATTAGAATGGAAACAAGCTTAAGTGAAGATGGTCGTAAAAAGGTTGAAAATTATAGTATCAACCTAGGACGTTGTATTTATTGTGGTTTTTGTGCTGATGTTTGTCCTGAATTGGCTATTGTACATGGTAAAGAGTATGAAAATGCAGCCGAGCAAAGATCTTATTTTGGTCAAAAACAAGACTTTTTAACCCCTATTGATGAGCTTAAAAATCAAGTTGTTTTTGAAGGTAGTGGTAGTCTTAGAAAAGATGCTGATACTTTAGTAAAGAAAACCCCAAATTATTATGAGATAGATTTGCAAAGACAACAAGATGCTCCAAAGGAAGAAAATGTTTGAAATCATAGCTTTTTGTATATTAAGTGTTTTGGTGTTGGGATTTTTCTTGATTAGCGTTTTAAGCACAAGCGTGCTTTATGCTATTAGTTCTTTAGCGGCTGCGATGGTTTTTTTAAGCGGATTTTATTTTTTACTGAATGCCGAATTTATTGGAGCGATTCAGATTATCGTTTATAGTGGAGCTATTTTAGGGCTTTATAGTTTTGCGATGATGTTTTTTGATGCTTCGATTAAAGTAAAAGAAAGTCTAAAAGGCAAAAGAGTGTTTATTTTTGCTGTAATTTTTAGTGCAGTTTTATTGATTAGTATCATCATGGGATATAATTTTGGCTTAAATGAAAACACTCAAACTTATGATCTTAGTTCTACCGAGCAAATTGGCTTTGCTTTGTTTACAAAATATATGCTTGCTTTTGAATTTATGGCTATTTTACTTTTGATAGCTTTGGTGTGCGCTATAGCATTAACTCAAAAAAATATAAAAAAGGATGAGCAATGATGTTAGAAAAATACTACATTGTGGCTATTTTGATGTTTATCATTGGTCTAATAGGCATTATCAAACGCCAAAATTTAATTATGCTTTTTATTTCAAGTGAAATTTTATTAAATGCTGCTAATTTAGCTTTAGTTACAGCAGGTGCTTCGCATAATGATATCGAGGGGCAGATTTTTGCTTTATTTGTTATGGGGGTTGCAGCTTGCGAGGTTGCAGTTGGGATAGCGCTTTGTGTTTTATGGTATAGAAAAACAGGAACATTAGAGCTTAGCTCTTTAGCTGAAAAAGGAGAAACAAAATGCAAAATCTAGCTTTGGTGGCGCTGTTTTCACCCTTAGTTTCAGCGGTTATTTTAGGTGTTTTTGCTTTTAGTGACAAAAGGATTATTTTAGGTTATATAGCTTCATTATTGATCGCTTTTTCAGCTATCTCCTCACTCGTTTTATTAGGCAAAGGAATACATTTTAACTTCGAGCTTGGTACATGGATATCTTTAGTAGATGTGAATTTTGGATTTAAAATAGACTCTATTACCTTGATCATGATGTGTGTGGTTAGTATAGTTGCAACTTTTGTGCATTTATATAGCATCTTTTACATGGAGCATGATGAGGGATATAATCGTTATTTTAGTTACCTAGGGCTTTTTGTATTTTCAATGATGTTTTTGATCATGAGCGATAATTTCTTAGGTCTTTTTATAGGATGGGAAGGTGTTGGACTTTGTTCGTGGCTTTTGATAGGGTTTTGGTATCACAATGAAAAATACACTTTTGCCGCAAATGAAGCCTTTATCATGAACCGTATAGCTGATTTAGCTTTGCTTTTGGGAATTTTCTTAATTTATATCGAATTTAATTCTTTAAAGTATGATGAGTTTTTTGCGCTTTTATCGCTAGGACATGAAGACAATACGATTTTAATTTTGATTGCGATTTTATTGTTTGTTGGTGCTATGGGTAAATCCGCACAATTTCCTTTTCACACCTGGCTTGCTGATGCAATGGCGGGACCTACTCCGGTATCTGCGCTAATTCATGCTGCAACCATGGTTACTGCTGGGGTTTATTTGGTAATTCGTGCAGGAGAGCTTTACTTGCAAGTTCCTGAGGTGGGGTATTTTGTTGCTATATTAGGAGCTTTTGTGGCACTTTTTGCTGCTTCAATGGCTATGGTAGCTAAAGATTTAAAAAGAATTATTGCTTATTCAACACTTTCGCAACTTGGCTATATGTTTGTAGCGGCAGGTCTTGGAGCGTACGCAATAGCTTTGTTTCACTTGGCAACGCACGCGTTTTTTAAATCTTTGTTATTCTTAGGTGCAGGAAATATAATGCATGCGATGAATGATAGGCTTGATATTAGCAAAATGGGTGGTCTTTATAAAAGCATGCGTGTTAGTGCGATTTTAATGCTGATAGGTTCTTTAGCCTTGGCAGGAATTTATCCATTTGCAGGTTTTTTCTCTAAAGATTTGATATTAGGTTTTGCTTTTATTAGTCATCATCACGGAATTTTCTTAGCGCTTTTAATCGCTGCTTTTATGACAGCTTTTTATAGTTTTAGACTTTTGATGTTAGTGTTTTTTACTCCAAAAAGACACGAAGAGCACCCTCATGAAGCTAGTAAGATTGCTTTACTTGCAATGAGTCCTTTGGCTTTGCTTGCAATTATCGCAGGATTGTTTGAGCATAGTTTTATGGAATTTGTTGGTAGAAATTTAGCTTTTATTGATGGGCAAAATCCATTGGTTATGGTGCTTGCAAGTGCTGCGGCTATACTGGGTGTGCTTTTAGCTATCATAGCTTATTGGAAGGATTGGTTTAAACCTTCACTTTCTAAAACAAGTATATATAAGCTTTTGTCGAATGAATATTATATACCAAAATTTTATCATCAATTTGTTGTGGATAAATATGCATTGTTTTGCGAATTTCTAAGAAAAAGCGATAAGGAAATTTTGGACACCTTGGTTAATAGCATAGCGTTTTTCCTTAGAAGTTTTGCTAGATTTCTTAGCGTGGGTAAGGATTATTCTTTGGTGTTGAGAATTTCGATTTTAGCTTTTGTGTGTTTATTTTGTTTGGCTTTGGCGGTGTAAAATGCTTAGTTTGTTAATGTTATTTCCATTTTTTTCAGCTTTTGTGGCTTTGTTTTTGCAAAAAGAAGACAGTAAGTCTTTTGCTATTTTAGTAAGTTTTTTGATTTTAGCTTTAAATGTGTTTTTGTTGTTAAATTATCATGGTGGTATAGCTTATGAATTTAGTTTAAATTCTTTAATTGTTAATTTTCATATTGGTGTTGATGCTATAGCACTTTATTTGATGTTACTTTGTTCTATTATGATCTTTTTATCTTTTGTGTGTTTGGATATACAAGATAAAAGTGTTGTTGTAAGTATATTTTTATTGCAATTTTGTATTATAGGATTATTTGCTTCATTAGATGCATTGTTATTTTATGTGTTTTGGGAATTTTCTCTTATTCCTCTTATTTATTTAATAGGAAGATATTCTAACAACTATAAAGCAGGGATTAAATTTTTTATTTATGCATTTTGTGGTTCTATGTTAATGCTTTTGGCTATTATCTATGTAGGATTTTTGTATTATCAAAATTTTGGTTATTGGAGTTTTGATTTGTTGGCTTGGTATAAAAGTGAATTTTTTATACCTGAAAATGCACAAAACCTTGTTTTTTTAGGATTTTTTATCGCTTTTGCGATCAAAAGTCCTTTGTTTCCTTTTCATACTTGGGCACCTAAAGTTTATGCTAAAAGTCCAACGCTAGTGTCTGTGATGCTTGTTAGTTTTAAAATGGCTCCTTTTGGCTTTTTAAGATTTATTTTGCCTTTAACGCCTGATACTTTAAATCATTATTATTCTTTACTTGCTGTTTTATGTATAGTTGGGATTTTATATGCAGCTTTGATTGCTTTTAGAACTAAGGATTTAAAAGAGCTAATTGCTTATAGTTCTATTTCGCATTTGGGTGTAGTGATTTTAGGGATTATTACTTTTACTTATAATGGAGTAAGTGGTTCTGTATTTTATATGTTTGCTCATGGTATTGTGACAGGAGGTTTGTTTTTAGCAGCTTATATACTTTATAAAAGATACCATACTTTTGATTTGGATTTTTATAAAAATTTGGCTAAAAATACTCCTTTGTTTAGTTTCTTTTTCGCGGTATTGTTGTTTTCATCTATCTCGCTACCTTTAACGATTTCTTTTGTTGGAGAGTTTTTGATCTTACAAGGTGTTGCGAGTGTGAATTTATGGTACGCTTTGTTTGCAGGCGGGGTCATTATCTTAGGTGCGATTTACATGTTAAATATTTATAGAAATATGTTTTTTAACGCTAGTGAGGAAAAATTAGAAAAATTGGTACTAAAAAAAGGTGAAATTTTTGTTTTAAGTGTGTTGAGTGCCTTGGTGATTTACTTAGGTGTGGCACCAAGTACAATGCTTGATCAAATTGCTTCTAATGTTAATACTGTTCTTGAGATTATGCAAACAAGAAATATTGCAATAGAAAATCAAAAGATCATAGATAGTATAAGAGGTTTTTAATGAGTGATTTTAGTTTAGACAAATTAAATTTTGTATTATTATTTCCTGTGTTGTCTTTGCTTTTTTGGGCTATTGTGTTGCTTTTGCTGGGAGCGTTTAAAAATCTTTCAAGAAATTTTTATATCGGAGCAAGTGTTATAGCTTTGCTTAGTACTTTGTGCTTTTTGCTGGTTTGTAATGGCTTTGGGCTAAAAGATTCTCATGCTTTCTTTGGGTTGTTTGTTAGTGATAATTATGCCATTTTTGCTCAAATTGTAATTTTGGCTTTCTCGATGCTTTATTTACTGATTGATAAAGATGAGCAAAAACCCGAATTTTTCTCTTTGTTTTTATTTATGGTTGCATCGTTGATTTTAATGGTTTCTAGCACTAATTTAATTGTTATTTTCTTGGCATTAGAAGGTTCATCTTTAGCACTTTATACACTCATTGCTTTAAGAGGCACTCATAATGCTGTGAGTTCTAGCATTAAGTATTTTACTTTGGCTGCGGTTGGGGCTGGATTTTTTGTGTTTGCGTGCGCTTTTGTGTATTTAAAAACTAAGTCTTTAGATTTGGATAATTTATTGCATTCTGAATATATTTCAGATCCTATTTTGCTTTGTGCAGGAGTGATGTTTTTGGTGATAGTTGGCGTAAAGCTTTCTATTGCGCCTTTTCACTTTTGGCTAAAAGATGTATATTGTGGAGTGCATACTAATTTTATAGCTTTTATTTCTATTGTGCCAAAAATTGCCATGATCATAGTGGTTTTGAGAATTTTTTCTGCCTTAGGAGGTGGAGTGAAATTTGAATATATAGTGGCATTATTAGCTATTTTTTCTATGTTGGCAGTTAGTATCGTAGCTTTAATTCAAAAAGATGCAAAGAAAATGCTTGCATATAGTTCGATTACACATTCTTCTTTTATATTAGCTGTTATTGTTTCGAGTATGAGTGTGAGTTCTCAAGGAGATGGCACTTCTTACTTGCTTTCAATTTTTGCTTTGTTTGTGTATTGGATTTCTTTTGCATTTGTAAATTATGGAATTTTCTTGATTTTAAGTTTATTTCAAAAAAGTTCGTTTGAGAGTTTTTCGGGTTTGTTTGATCAAAGACCTGTTTTGTCAATCGTTTTAGCTATTTTTATTTTATGTATAGCGGGCATACCACCTTTTGGTATCTTTTGGGGTAAAATTTTAATTTTAGCTTCTATCTTAAATTCAGGATATTATGTGCTTGTGTTTGCCATAGCTTTAAGTTCTATGATCATGCTTTATGCGTATTTGAAGATTTTAATTTATATTTTCTTTAAAAAAGGACAAGAAATAGAAGCAGGAAATTTAGATGTAAAACAAAAAGTGATTTTAAGTCTATGTCTTGTAGGAAGTCTTTCATGTGTGTTTTTGCTTTTGTAAAATAATATTGCTATAATCACGCTTATGATAAGGTTTTTATTTTTATTTTTACTCAGTATAAGCTATGCGTTTTCATTTGAAATTGTTGTTAATCAAGGGGAGGAGCATAACCGACCCTTTACGCTTTTACATCTAAAAGATAATAAAGAATTTACATGTAGAAGTGTTTTTGAATTTGAAAAAATACACTTTGAATGTAATGTTTTAGGTGTAAGCAGTATGCAGTTTCAAAACAAGGAATTTGATGACTTTTCGATTTATTTTGAAAAGCACCAAACTTTTTTAACAATCAAAATTTATCCTAAAATACTATCTAAAATGTTTAGCTATTCTCAAGACATCTTTAATGCTAAAGAAATTGAAAGCCAAAATGGTGATCAATCCAAACATTTTGTATTTATTTTTACTAAAGATTTGCGTTATTTCAAACCTAGTGATGGACTTAATTTTGACATATACTTTGACAACGCACTTATGCCTTATATTGGTGCTTTAGATTTAAATTCTAATCCTATGGAAACTTCAAAAAGTGCTGATTTTAATACTTATTTTAACATCAAGCAAGAATATGAAGCAAAAAAATATGATCAAGTTTTAAGAGATGCAACCAATGCTATCAAGCGTTATCAAGGTAGTGTATTTATGAATGAGTTTGAGTTGTACAAGTTAAGAGTGCAAAATAAACTTTTTACATACGAGCTTGATAAAGATCAGCAGGTCTTAGAGCAAATGCTAGAAGATGCAAAAAAATGGCTAAGGACTTATATTAACGACAAAGATTATACGGAAGTTATGTATATTATGATGAGAATTTATATGGGCTTATCGCAAAGATCAAATGTCGAATACATCATCGATACTTTAAATACAGAGCATAAAGGTGATAAATACACCATTATGGCTTTACTTGATTATGCAGACTACCTGTATCATTTGGGTAAAAAAAATACTGCAAATAATATTTATCAAGATGTGTATTACTCTACACCAGATGCTGATTTGGCAAGTAGAGCTGCATTGTTTTTGGCAAGAAATTATCTAGAAACGCAAAATGTCAAAGAGGCTAAGGAGCTTGTTAGTAAAATTTTAGACTCTAATCCTCAATTTTTTATGAGTGATTTGGATAATTCTTTGCTAGTAGCAAGGGCATTTAGCAACAATAGAGCGTATGATATTAGTTCTAAAATTTATGAGTATATTTTCACACATTTAAGCAAGGTTGAAAATGAATATGAAAGAGTGCTTAAGGATCTTGCTTTGTCTTTGCTTAATGCAAATGAACACACAAAAGCACAAAAATATCTTGACTTATATGCAGAGGAATTTCCTTTAGGAGAATTTTTAAGTTTAATTAAAGAAGCACAAGATAAAAATTTCTTATATCTAAAAGATACCAATGCAAGCTTTTTACATCAAAGATATGAAGAGATTATGCAAAAGTATGCCGGTGAAATTGCTAGTAAGGCTTTATTTGATAATGTTGAATTGTATTTTCAAGAAAAAAATTATGAAAAAGTAGTGGCATATCAAAAAGATATAGAAAAATATTCTAACAAAGAAATTAAAAAATTATTAGAGCAGGCTGCGATTTTGGTTTTAGATCAAAAATTAAAAAATGATGAGTGTTTAGATGCGGTCAAAATTTATGAAGATTTTAAAGCTTATAATGTAGGAAGTAAAATTCAAAATAAAAAACGAATGCTTGAGTGCTTTAAGCGTACAACGCGTATGGAAGAAGCAAAAAAATATATCATTGAAAATGAAAATGATGATATCATTTTTTATAAACTTCAAAGTGCAGATTTGGCTTTAAAGGACAAGAACTACCAAAATGCTATAAAGATGATTAATGATATTTTAAACACAAGAACCATTATCAGCGATAATGAAAAATTTGAAGCAAATTATATTAAGTTTTTTGCTGAGCTTAAATTGCAAGATTATAATGCTATGATAAGAACATTGCAAAAACTAGAGCAATTTCCGATGAATTATCGTATGGTAGAGTTGTATTATGAGTTTTTGCGTTATTGTGAGAGAAATAATTTCATCACAAGCATTTTAACATATGCTCCAAAGGCAATTGATTATCAAAATTTAATAGGGGTAAATCTTTTTAGCCCAGATTTGGAATTTATTTATATCAAAGCATTAAGACAAAGCAATCAAGCACAAAAAGCATTGACTTTGTTTAAAGATTTGTTGGCAAATCCTTTAAAAGATGATGAGCGTGCACGTGCGTTTTATATGCAAAGTAATGTATATGAAGATTTAAATCAAACAAATCAACAAAGACAAAGTTTGCAAAAATGTTTAGACATTAATGCAACAAGCAATTGGCAAAATTTATGCAAAGACAAAATGGGTGTTTTGAACACTCAGCCATGAGTCTTTGATAAAATATAATTTTTTAAATCAATATAAGCTTTTTCATAATCCAAAATTTCTTTTGTAAATTTTTTATTGAAGGTTCTTTGTCTTTTGGCAAGTTGTCTTGTATGGATGATGATAAGTTCTAGTAGCTCTTTTTGGGTGATTTTTTGATCTAGAAAATCTTTACATTCTTTTAAACCTATGGAATTGAGTGGTTTTAAGTCATGATCATAATGATCAAAAAGCATTTTTGCCTCATCAATCAAACCCTCATCAAGCATATTTTGCGTACGCTTGGCAATACGTTTTTCTAAAAGATCTTTGTGCCAGCTGATTTCAAAAATATCAATCTTATCAATCGGAGCCTTTTTGCGTGTTTCTTTTAAAACTTCACTAGGAATTTTTTGGGTTTGTTCATAAATTCCTAGCCATTTTTTTAAGCGATAGGTGTCGTTTTTTTCTATTTTTGCATTTGGATCAATTTGCACCATTAGTTCATAAATTGCTTGATTACTTAGAGTGCTTTGGCTTTCTTTGAAATTTTCACTCAAACCATCCATTAAAGCTTTTAAATAAAAGCTAGTCCCACCTGTTATGATAAGAATTCGTTGGTTATCTTGTGCAAATTTTTTTGCTTTTTCGTACTCTTTATAAAACAAAGCAATATTAAAATGCATATCCACATCAAGCAAATTAATACCGAAATAATCAAGTTCGTTTAGGGTTTTTTGGTCGGTTTTTGCCGAAGCAATGTTGATTTGTTTGTATACACAAAGACTATCAAGGCTTAAAACACACGCATTAAATTCATATGCTAGTTTATTTGCAAGTTCGGTTTTGCCACTTGCGGTAGTCCCAATGAGAGCAAATTCAAAAAACATTGTAAAAATATCCTAAATTTAAAATTATTTTAGTAAAATCATAACAAAAATATATTATAAAGAGAAAAAATGCCTTTATTAAAAGAAAAATTAAAAGATATATTGGATTTAATAGTCTTTAAACATTCGATTTTTGCTTTACCATTTTTATTTACATCGATGATTGTGGCCTCTGTTATTGCAAAAAATAGCACATGGTTTGGTTTGCAAGCTTTATTTTTGGGTGTTATTTGTGCAGTAAGTGCAAGAAATTTTGCAATGGCGATTAACCGTTTAATGGATGAGGATATTGATAGAAATAATCCAAGATGTGCAAATAGGCCTAATATTGATGGGCGTATTGGCAAAACGAGTATTTTGTTGTTTATTATCTTAAATGCTATTGTGTTTGTTTTGGCGAGTTATTTTATCAATAAACTTGCTTTTGCATTATCTTTACCGGTGCTTTTTATCTTAGCTATTTACTCAGCTTTTAAAAGATTTTCATCTTTGGCACATTTGATACTTGGTTTTTGTTTGGGTCTTGCACCTATTGCTGGTAGTATAGTTGTTTTAGGAAAAATCGAAATCTATAGTGTGATCTTGTGTTTGGGTGTTACTTTTTGGACGGCCGGATTTGACTTGCTGTATGCTTTGCAAGATATGGAGTATGATAAAAAAACAGGACTACATTCTATACCTGCCAAATTTGGACTAGAAGCGACTTTGTTTATTTCGGCATTTTGCCATGTGCTAGCTGTGCTTTTTTGGTTGTTGTTTGTTTGGGTAGCTCCAACAGGTAATATTGCATTTTTGGGAGTGATAATTAGCGCAGTGATTTTATTTTTTGAGCACCGTATTGTAAGAAAGAATTTCGCAAAAATCGATAAGACGTTTTTTACTTTAAATGGTTATTTGAGTATAGTATTTTTTATTTTTATTTGGGTTGATCTTTTATGGAGATAAATTTTTTTAAAAGCTCTTTGGAGTTGGAGTTTGAAGAATGTAAAACAAGATATGATGAGTTTTTGCAAGAGTATCTTTCTAGTAATAATTATGTCAATTTAAGTAAATGGAAAAAACTTGCTGCAAGGGTTGAATTTAGTGAAGGCGAGCAGATTATTTTTGATTTGCTTATGGATATCAAGCAAGAATTGTATTGGATCAAAAACGATATTAACAAAACAAAATTATTTACAGATTTAAAATATAAAGCCTTTGTTGTTGGGGTAAATTTTGCACATTTTCAGTTTAAGGACAAATGTTTAGTGCAAGATGAGGAATACTATGCTAGGTTTGAATTAAATGGTCAAAAAGTAAGCGTTTTTTTTAAAGCATTAAGTGAAAATGAAGCAAAAATTACCCAAATAAAAGCTGAAGATGAACTAGCGTATGATAATTTTGTTGCAAATATGCAAAGAGCGATGATTAAGATTTTAAAGGAGCAAGAAAATGGATAGTGATTTATTGTTATGGCTAATAGTGGCTTTATTGATTTTTGCTATGTTTGCTTATATGATGATTAAAGAAAAAGAAAATATCGCTAAGATTAACGAACTTGGCAAGATGATTGAAGATTTAAATAAACAATATCATTACTTAAAAAAAGAAAGTGCAGATGAGCAAGAACAAGAAAAAGAAGAAATTGACACAGAAATGATTAAAGAAGAGCTAAAAGAGGAGCTTTTGCAGGTTTTAGAGCAAAAAATCAATCAAAATGTTATTCCTATTTTAAGTGCTTTAAAAGAAGTAGAAGAAGTGATAGAAGATTTTCAAAGTGAGCAAAAAAATCGCTTGTTGAATTTAGAACAAAAAACTCAAAGCTTTACTAAATTAAGTCCAAGTTATGACAATGAAGAGCAAAAGGTTATCGAACTTTTTAATCAAAAAAAATCTATAGAACAAATCGCAAAGGATTTGCGTATAGGTATGGGAAGAGTAGAGTTGATTTTAAAATTTAATAAATTAATATAAAGGCCTTTGATGTTAGTAGATAGTTATGGAAGAGTGATTGATTATTTAAGAATTTCAGTAACGCAAAGGTGTAATTTTCGCTGTCTTTACTGTATGCCAAAAACTCCATTTGAATGGAGTGCTAAGGAAAACCTTTTATCTTTTGAAGAACTTTTCATGTTTGTTAAAGTTTGTATTGATGAGGGGGTTAAAAAAATTCGAATTACAGGTGGAGAGCCTTTAGTAAGAAAAGATTTGTATAAATTTATCGCAATGATTAGTGAGTATAAGCATGATTTAGACTTAGCACTTACCACCAATGCTTCTTTGTTAAAACAGCAAGCAAAAGATTTAAGACAAGCAGGTTTGAAAAGAATCAATATTTCATTAGATACTTTAAAAGAAGAGGTAGCTTTTAAGTTAGCTCAAAAAAACATACTCAAAGATGTGTTAAATGGGATCGATGAGGCTTTAAATTTGGGCTTTAATGTTAAATTTAATACCGTGGCGCTTAAAGGGATTAACGATGGTGAATTTATTGATCTTTTGGAATTTGCCAAAGCACGTAAAAGCCAAATTCGTTTTATAGAATTTATGGAAAACTATCATGCTTATGGAGATTTAAAAGGATTAAAATCTGCAGATATTTTAAATATTATTGCTCAAAAATATTCTTTTAAAGAAGGACAAAAAACCCCTAACGCGCCTGCGACTATTTATGAGCTTGAAGATGGGTATCGATTTGGTATTATTGATCCACATAGCCATGATTTTTGTGATAGTTGCAATCGCATAAGACTTTCTGCTGAAGGTCTTTTGATACCTTGTTTGTACTATGATGAGGCTTTAAGCATTAAAAAAGCTATACGCAATAAAGACATAGCAGGAGCATGTGAGGTTTTAAAAACGGTGATAAAAAACAAATCAGAAAAAAACAGATGGGCTGAAAACGAAAACAATCAAAGTTCAACAAGAGCTTTTTATCAAACAGGTGGATAATGGAAGTTGTCGAAACTTTTTTAAGCTTGCAAGGTGAGGGAAAATATAGCGGAAATTTGGCTGTTTTTGTTAGATTTGCCGGGTGCAATTTTAATTGTATTGGCTTTGGGGTGAAAAAAGAACAAAACTCTAAAATACTTTTAGGGTGTGATACCATTAGAGCGGTTTTTACTCAAGAATTTAAAGCTTGTTATCAATCATATAAAGCAAAAGAACTTTTTGATGAGGTTGTAAAACTCGCAAATTCACACCAAGCTATAGTTGTCATTACAGGTGGAGAACCTTTGTTGAATTATCAAAAACCAGAATTTTTGTGTTTTGTTAATTTGCTTTTAGAAAACGATTTTAAAGTACATTTTGAAACCAATGCAAGTATTGAAATTGATTTTGAAAAATACCCACTGTATAAAAAGTGTTATTTTGCTTTAGGGGTAAAGTTAAGCAATAGCGGAGTAAAAAAGGAAAAAAGAATTAATGAAAAAGCTTTAAAGGCTTTTAAAAAATATCCTAGAGATAGCTTTTATAAATTTGTTTTAGATAGGGATTTTTTAGAGGAGAATAAAGCCCTAGAAGAAATCAAAGAAATCTTACAAATTTGCAAAAATGAAGTTTTTTGCATGCCTATGGGTGCAAATGGATTAGAAATTTCTAAAAATGCCTTAAGTGTTGCTGAATTTTGTATAAAAAATGGATATAATTACTCTGATAGAATGCATATTAGAATTTGGGGAGATAAAGAAGGCGTATGATTATTAGAAAAATGTTTGAATTTGAAAATGCTCATATTGTTAGATTTTGTAGCTCCAAACGATGTAAAACGAGTATACATGGACATTCTTACAAGGTAGAAATTTTACTTGAAAGCCAATATCTTGATAATGCTGGAATGGTGTATGATTTTGGTTTGCTAAAAGATGAAATTAAGCAAATTATCGATAGTTTTGATCATGCTATTACTTTATATCAAGATGATGACAAAGCTTATTTAGAAGATATGAAAAAACACTCTCAAAGATGGGTAAGTTTACCTGTGAATGTCAGCGCAGAAAATTTTGTACGCGTGTTTTTTGTGCTGATTGACACCTTGCTTTTAAAAACCAAAATGATGAATGGTGAACAAGGCGTAAGCTTAAAAAGTATTATTGTGCATGAAACAAGAACGGGTTATGCCCAAGGTTTTCGAGAAGATGCTTATAGTGAGTTTTTGCCAAAAATTAATTTAGCTGATATTGAGTTTTCACAGGCGATATGTAACGAATGGAAAGATAAAGATTTCTTTAAAAAGCTTCAAGATGCGAATTTTATTTTTGTCAATCAAAAGGAGGTGTGATGAAAAAATTATTATGGATGATTCCGGTATTATTTTTTATGGCATGTTCAAATGAAGAGAGTGCAAACGTAAAAAGACCAGTGCAAACTGAGCAGGTGCAAATAGAGCAAAGTGATTCTAATGTGATAATCAATGATGATACGCTGCCTATACCTGTTGATGATGACATTCAAGATGAAAATAACACACAAGGATAGTGATGGATCAAAGTTATGAATTTTTTCTAGCATTGCATGTGTATAGTTTATATGCAAACGGCTTTTTGATGTTGTTTTATTTGTATTTAACTCAAAGTAGCTTTTCACAAGAGTTTATATTTATAAAAAGAATTCGTTTGTTTTTACCAATTTATTATTTATTTTTAGCAATCACGCTTTTTACTGGAAGTTTGCTTTGGGCTTTAAAACATTTTGAATTGAGTTTATATATACTTTCCATGTGGCTTTGTTGGATTTTAGTTTTTGCTTTAGCTATTTATCAGTTTGTGCTATTTAAAAAAGCAAGGTTATTTAAGCGTTATGCCAAATTTAGATTTTTAAGTTTTTTTATCTTGTGTTTGGGTATATGCTTACTTTTTGTGCCTTATTTGCTTCAAAGGTTTTATCTTTAAATGCAGTTTTTATTTCACTCACAAAGCGGTGCTGACAAAATAGAATTAAATAACGAAGCTTTTTTACATTTAAAAGCTAGAAGAATAAAGCTTAGTGAGTGTATCACATTAAAAAATTTAAAAGATGAGTTTGCTTATACTTATCAGTGTATCGAGCTTTCTAGACGATCTTGTGTATTAAGCTTGCAAGATAAAAAAGAAGATAAGCAGGAGCTAAAGTCTTATCTTCATCTAGCTTTAGCAGTGATTGATCCAAAAACCATAGAAAAAACCTTACCTTTTTTAAATGAACTTGGAGTTGCGAAACTTTCTTTGGTTTATATGGACTTCTCGCAAAAAAATTTCAAGTTAGATTTTAAAAGAATGGAAAAAATTTTAATAGAATCCTCTCAGCAGTGTGGACGTGCTTCTTTGATGCAGCTTGAATGCTTTGATGATTTTAAAACATTCAAGCAAGCTTATGATAATATCGTTTTGATTGATTTTGATGGTGAAGATTTGATGAGTTTTGATCCTAAAGAATGGGTTTTTTTAGTGGGTGCTGAAGGAGGATTTTCGCAGCAAGAAAGAGAGGAAAAAGTCAAAAAGGCAAAATTGCAAGCAAATTTTATCCTTAAAGCACAAACAGCATTAATCGGGGTTGCTTCTAAGTTTATAATTTAAAAACACGCTTAAATTTAGCTATTTTTTATATAAATATTTATATAATTACGCCTTAATGTTTTGAAAAAGGATAAACAATGAAAAAAGAAATTCATCCAGAATATGTAGAATGCAAAGTTAGTTGTGCTTGTGGAAATTCTTTTACTACTAAGTCAAATAAATCAGAAATTAAAGTTGATATTTGTTCAAACTGCCATCCATTCTTTACAGGTAGTGAAAAAATTGTTGATGCTGCGGGTCGTGTAGAGAAATTTAAGAAAAAATACGCAATGCAATAATGTTATATTTTATTCCTACGCCCATAGGAAATTTAAACGATATTTCTTTTCATTCTTTAGAAATTTTACAAAAATGCAAACTCTTTTTGTGCGAAGATACAAGAGTTTGCAAATCTTTAATCCATCTTCTTAACGAAAAATTTAGTTTAGAAATTAAACCCGATAAATATATCGCCTTGCATACTCATAATGAGAAAGACTTTTTAGCAAAGATAGATGAGAATTTTTTTGATCAAGATATCGCGTATTTAAGTGATGCGGGTATGCCAGGTATTAGTGACCCGGGACAGTTTCTTGTCGATTATGCGATAAAACACCATATTCAGTATGAGGTTTTACCAGGCTCTAATGCTGCCTTGCTTGCTTTGGTTTCAAGTGCACTTTGTCAAAAAGAATTTATTTTTATGGGTTTTTTGGCCAACAAGAATCCACAAAGACAAAAAGATATCGAAAGATTAATGCTTAATCCTTATCCTAGTATAGTATATGAAGCGCCTACAAGAATATTAAATTTGGTAGAAGAAATTAGTAAAATTGACTCTTTACGAGAAATTTTTATCATAAAAGAAGCAACAAAAAAATTTGAAACCAAGTTAAGATCTAGCGCTTTAGATGTTTTAAAATGCTTAAAAACAATGGATTTGCGTGGTGAATGGTGTGTGGTTGTAAATGCTAAAGAAAAACAATTTCATGAAAATACCTTGTGTGAGCAAGATATTTATGAGCTTGATTTGCCTTTAAAAGCAAAAGCAAAATTACTTTCAAAAATCAATGCAAAATCACCTAAAGAAAATTATCAAAAACTGCTTTTAAGTTGAAATTAGCTATCATTGAAGAATGATAGTTTATGGTAAGCAAGTGTTTTTTTATATTTTAGAAAAACACAAGGAAAAAATTAACGAAATTTATTTAGCAAAAGAATGTGAAAAAGCTGAGTTTTCCAAAATAGCTAAAGCATCTAAAAAAATCAAAAAACTTGATTTTAAAACTGCTCAAAGTTTAGCAAGAGGTGGAAATCATCAGGGTTTTTTAATGGATATTAGCGAGTATGAGTTTAGTTCTTTTGAAAGTTTAAAAGACAAAGACTTTATAGTTATTTTATACAATATTAGCGACGTGGGAAATATCGGTGCTATTGTCCGTAGTGCTTATGCGCTTGGTGCTGATGGTGTAATTTTAGTGGCAAAAAGTGTGGCCATTGATGGGGTTATTCGCGCAAGCAGCGGTGCAGCGTTGGATATGAAGATAGTTTTAAATGATGATGTTTTAAGTATGATCAATGAATTAAAACAAAAAGGCTTTTATATTTATGCTAGTGCAAGTGGGGGCAGTGATATACATACCATCAAAGCAAAAGAAAAAAAGGTTTTAATTATGGGGAGCGAGGGTTTTGGTATAGCTCCTAAGGTGCTTAAAAAGTGTGATGAGTGTGTGGGTATAAAAATGCACAATGATTTTGATAGTTTAAATGTAAGTGCAGCATTTGCAATACTTTGCGATAGGATGAAAAATGGATAGTTGGAAAAAATTAGAAGATTTAAATTTATTAGAAGTTCAAAAAAGAACCCAGATAGAATTAACTTGTCTTGAGTACATCATCAATAAAGATTTTAAATCTTTATCACGTTTTAATGTTAATGGTTTTATAAAAATTTTACAAAGAGAATATGAGCTTGATTTTTCCACTTTTTTAGAAGAATATCATGCTTATTTAGAAGAAAATGGCATAGAAAGAAAAAACCAAGTACATATTTCACCGAGAATGAACTCATACACCAAAGAAAGTTCAAGTGTTTGGTATGTTGTTATCATTGTGGTGGTGCTTTTGATAGTAGCTTTGGCTTGGGGTGTTTCGAGATTTTTTCAAAGTTCCATTCTTGATGAAAATACTACTAATGTTTTAAACCAAGAACAAATCATATTAGAAGAAAAAATAGATGAAAATGAAAGCCATGCGCCTAATTTCTTTTTAGATGAAATTTCTATTCCAAAAGAAAACAACGAAAGCAATGAAACTAATGCTATTAATTTGGATATTGATCAAAATCATACAAAATTAATTGAAAGCACCAAAAGCACTGAAGATAATTCAACTTTAATAAATAAAGAAGTAGTTTTGTTGAATGAAAGTGTGATAAAGCCTAGCGCAGAACTTTGGCTTGGAATGATAGATTTAAAAAACTATAGAAAAACTTCATTGACGATAAAAAATGATTATGTATTGTCTTTAGATAAGGATATGCTTATTACTACAGGACACGCTGCATTTAGCTTGAATGATGAAAACAATAAAACTTTAGAATTTAAAAACGGAGTATCTAAGTTTTTAATGATTAAAGATGGAAAAATCAAACAAATCACTAAAGCTGAATTTATTAAAGAAAATAGAGGAAAATTATGGTAAAAATTTTCATATTTTCTATAGTTTTAACGCTTAATGCTTTTGCGCTAAGTGCCTTAGAAGTAGCGCAACATATTGTTAATGATGACTCTAAAAACGCACAGTTGGAGCTTTTGTTTGCAAGAAATGATTATAAAGATGAGTATGGCAATGTTGATATTTACACCATATCGCAAATTTTAAAAACCAATTCTTTGGCTAATTTTATTTTAAATGAGCCAAAAACTCTCACCTTTAGTTTTAAGGCACAGGCTGATTCGGTTTTATTTTTTAAAACTATCAACGACACTTTAAATGAGCTAGGTTATGTATATTTTATACCTACAGAGTTGACTTTAAGAGAAAATTATATCACTTATAAACTAGCAGTAGATTCTCAATATATGCTTGATCCAGGGGTTTTTTATAAAGCTTTATTATCAAGTTCTGTTTTTATTAAGGATATTTTTAAAATTTCTGAATTAAACTATGAATACGAGCTAGATTTTTCAAAAGCAAAGCCTAAAATCAATACCCAAATTCCTCTTAATACCATCATTCAGCTTAGTAAACCTTTGAGAGAATATATTGTTGATTTACAAGGTGCAAAAAGCATGGAATTAAGTGCGCATAATCTTGATTCTTGGTTTTGTAAAATTCAATTTTTAGATAAAAACTTAAATTTTATTCAAGGCGTAGAAAATACACATAAACAAAACGAAATTAATGTTAATATCCCATTAGGAGCAAAATATGCTATTATAGGGGATATGTTTAGCCTTGATAATATTAAAAGGGGTTTAAAAATTTACTTAAGACGCTAAAAAGGACGGACAATGTTTGATGAAATTCATTTTAATACCATAGAAAGACTTCCAAATTATGTTTTTGCTGAAGTTAATGCAATTAAAATGGCGGCAAGAAGAGCAGGGGAGGATATAATAGATTTTTCTATGGGAAATCCTGATGGAAAAACCCCGCAGCATATCATAGATAAGCTTTGTGAAAGTGCAAATAAAGACAAAACTTCAGGTTATTCTGCTTCGAGTGGAATTTATAAACTAAGACTCGCGATTTGCAACTGGTATAAAAGAAAATACAATGTTGATTTAGATCCTGAAAGTGAAGTGGTTGCAACGATGGGTTCTAAAGAAGGCTTTGTAAATTTAGCAAGAGCAGTGATTAATCCGGGCGATGTGGCTATTGTACCTACACCTGCTTATCCTATTCATACCCAGGCTTTTATCATTGCAGGTGGCAATGTAGCGACAATGAATTTTGATTTTAATGAGAATTATGAGTTAAATGAAAATACTTTTTTTGAAAATTTGCAAAAAACTCTGCATGAGAGTATTCCACGTCCAAAATATGTGGTGGTAAATTTTCCACACAATCCTACAACTGTTACTGTGGAAAAGAGCTTTTATGAAAGATTAGTAGCTATGGCAAAAAAAGAAAGATTTTATATTATTTCTGATATTGCTTATGCGGACTTGACTTTTGGTTCTTATAAGACCCCTTCTATTTTTGAAGTTGAAGGTGCTAAAGATGTAGCAGTAGAGACTTATACACTTTCAAAATCTTATAATATGGCGGGTTGGCGTGTAGGTTTTGTTGTGGGAAACAAACGCTTAATCAGTGCTTTGAAGAAAATTAAATCATGGTTTGATTATGGTATGTATACTCCAATACAAGTTGCCGCAACTATTGCTTTAGATGGAGATCAAACTTGTGTTGAAGAGATCAAAGCAACTTATGCAAAAAGGTTGGAAGTATTGCTAGAATCATTTTATCAAGCAGGTTGGGAATTAAAAAGACCAAATGCAAGTATGTTTGTATGGGCAAAACTTCCGCAAAGCAAAGCTCATCTTGGTAGTATGGAATTTTCTAAACAACTTTTACAAAAGGCAAATGTTGCAGTAAGTCCAGGAGTAGGTTTTGGTGAGGCAGGTAATGAGTATGTTAGAATCGCTTTAATAGAAAATGAAAATCGCATTCGTCAGGCTGCTAGAAATATCAAAAAATATTTAAGAGAATAAAATGAAAATCGCAATTTTAGGCTATGGGACAGTTGGAAGTGCTGTTGTTGAAACATTATTAAAAAATCAAGAATTAATCAAAGCAAGATGTGATGAGGAAATTATTCCGGTGGTCGCTTTAGCAAGAAGTGCAAAACCAAATGCCTTAATTCCTGTGGTAAATGATATTGATGAAATTTTAAATCGTGATGATATTGATGTTTTTGTAGAATTAATGGGTGGTATAGAGCTACCTTTTGAATTAATTTCAAAGATTTTACAGAGAAAAAAAGCGGTTGTGACTGCCAATAAAGCTTTGCTTGCTTATCATCGCTATGAGCTTGAGAAATTAGCACAAAACACAGCTTTTGGTTATGAAGCTAGTGTGGCAGGCGGAATTCCTATCATTAAAATTTTAAAAGAGGGTTTAAGCGCTAATAATATCGTTTCAATTCAGGGTATTTTAAATGGGACTAGCAATTACATTTTAAGTAAAATGGCTGAAAATGATGCCCAATTTGATGAGGTTTTGAAAAAAGCTCAAGAATTAGGATATGCTGAAGCGGATCCAACTTTTGATATCGAAGGTTTTGATGCAGCGCATAAACTTTTGATTTTGGCTAATATCGCTTATGGCTTAAGAGTAAAACCTGAAGATATTTTGATCGAAGGTATTAGCAAGGTTGGTGATGAGGATATTTATTTTGCAAAAGAATTTGAATATACTATAAAACATTTGGGTATTGCTAAAATTAAAGAGGGAAAAATAGAGCTAAGAGCTCATCCTGCTATGTTAAGCAAAGATAGAATGTTAGCTAAAGTTGATGGTGTGATGAATGCTATTAGCGTTTATGGGGATATTTTAGGTGAAAGTTTGTATTATGGCCCAGGTGCTGGTGGCAAAGCAACTGCAAGTGCGGTTATAGCAGATTTAATTGACATTGCAAGAAAAGAAAAAAATAGTGCCATTTTTGGATATTTAAACGATACTTCTTATGAACTTTTAGAAAAAGATTCAATTTATACAAGATATTATTTAAGATTAAAAGTGTTGGATAAAATAGGGGTTTTGTCAAAAATCACACAATTAATGAGTGAGCACCAAATTTCCATCGATACTTTTTTGCAAAAACCAAAAAAAGAAAGGCAAGATTACAGCACTTTGTTTTTCATCACTCATCAAACTTATGAGAAAAATATACAAGTACTTATTCAAAAATTGCAAGAGCAAGAATTTGTCCAAGGCGATGTTTTTATGATGGGAATTGAAGATTAGATGGCTTTATTGCACTATCTTTTTGGGAAAAAAGGTGAAGATTTAGCTTGTGAATATTTAAAAAAACATGGTTTTGAAATTCTTCAAAGAAATTTTCATTCTAAATTTGGAGAAGTTGATATCATTGCTAAAAAAGATGAAATTTTACATTTTATTGAAGTAAAAAGTACACAAGGTAATTATGAAGTGGCATATCGACTAGATGTGAAAAAATATCATAAACTTGTAAAAACAATACAATATTACTTTATGAAACACAAAGGAGAAGAAAATTTTCAATTAGATTTACTTTGTGTATACAAAGATGATATAAAACTACTAGAGAACATTAGCTATTAAGAGAATATTTATTCTAATTCAATAGAATTTAAAAAAATAAAGGAGAAAAAATGGGAAAATATATTGATTTAACAGCAGAAAATTTTGCACAAGCAAAAGAAGGTGTTGCGTTAGTAGACTTTTGGGCTCCATGGTGTGGACCTTGTAGAATGCTAGCTCCAGTTATTGATGAACTTGCAAATGATTTTGATGGCAAAGCTAAAATTTGCAAAGTTAATACAGATGAGCAAGGTGATTTGGCTGCTCAATTTGGTGTAAGATCTATCCCGACTATTATTTTCTTTAAAGATGGCGAAGTAGTAGATCAGCTAGTGGGCGCTCAATCAAAACAAGCATTAGCAGATAAACTAAACTCACTTTTATAATCTCAAGCCACTTTTTGTGGCTTTTTCTCACATTTTTTACTATTTAATAATTTTTATTATTTATAATTAAAGAAAAATTTGTATAATACTTATAAATATAAATTATAAGGAAGATAATATGTTAGACTTAGCTATTATAGGTGGTGGTCCTGCGGGCTTAAGCGCTGGTTTGTACGCTACTAGAGGTGGATTAAAAAACGTTGTTATGTTTGAAAAAGGTATGCCTGGGGGGCAAATTACTTCTAGCTCTGAAATCGAAAATTATCCCGGTGTTGCACAGGTTTTAGATGGAATTTCTTTTATGGCTCCATGGAATGAACAATGTATGCGTTTTGGCTTGAAACATGAAATGGTGGGAGTTGAGCAAGTTAGCAGAAATGATGATGGTAGTTTTACTATAAAGTTAGAAGGTGGAAAAAGTGAGCAGGCAAAAGCTGTGATTGTGTGTACAGGTTCTACACCACGTCGTGCGGGTTTTAAAGGTGAAGATGAATTTTTTGGAAAAGGTGTAAGTACTTGTGCAACATGCGATGGCTTTTTTTATAAAAATAAAGAAGTTGCTGTTTTAGGCGGTGGGGATACCGCTTTAGAAGAGGCATTGTATTTAGCAAATATATGCTCAAAAGTGTATTTAATACACAGAAGAGATGAATTTAGAGCTGCTCCTTCTACCGTGGAAAAAGTTAAAAACAACAATAAGATCGAATTAATCACCAATGCAGTAGTAGATGAAGTTTGTGGTGATAATATGGGTGTTAATAAGATCAAAATAGGAATGAAAGATGGCAGCAAAAGAGAACTTGATGTGCCTGGAATTTTCACCTTTGTGGGTTTAAATGTAAGAAATGAAATTTTAAAGCAAGATAATGGTGAATTTTTATGTACAATGGAAGAAGGTGGACAAGTAAATGTGGATCTTAAAATGCAAACTAATATTGCAGGATTGTTCGCAGCAGGAGATTTGAGAAAAGATGCTCCTAAGCAAGTAATATGCGCCGCAGGTGATGGTGCAGTTGCAGCACTCAGTGCTTTAGCTTATATTGAAAGTTTACATTAGTCTTCACATAAATTTCACATAAACTAACTAAGATTCTCCTACAAAAAAATATAAGGAGAATCTAAAATGAAAAAAATATTAATCATAAGTGCTACTTTGGCTACTTTTTTAAGTGCAAATACAATGCAAAATCAACCTAACGCGCAATATTATCAAGAGCCTATGCAACAAGCATATCCTTATGCGCAAAATTATTATGGTCTATCTAAACCTATCATGGATAAAATTCAAAGTTCTTTTCCAGGTGCGTTTATCGTTGATGTAGATTGGGAAGATTTTGGATATGAAATCAAACTTAGTAATAATATGGAAATGTTTTTTGATAGGAATGGAAATTTTCTAGGTCAAAAATGGGATGATTAATCAAAAGTGTTATTTGCTTTTAAATAAATAAACGCTACAATTTTCCAAATTCTAAAAAGGTAGATTTTAAATGATAAATATCGGAATTCATGGAAGTAGTGGGCGTATGGGTACACAAATAAGGCTTTGCTTAGAAGGCGATGAGTTTGCAAAGTCAAGTGCCTTGTTTGATCAAGGCTCAAGTTATGAGGATTTTTTCGCAAAATGTGATGTGATAATTGACTTTTCTACCCCAAAAGGTTGTGAGGATTTGCTTTTATATGCAAGAAGCAATCCCAAGCCTTTGGTAATAGGCACAACAGGATTAGATGCTAAACAAAATGAATTGATGCAAAGTGCGAGCATTACCATGCCTATTCTTTATGCTACCAACATGTCTTTAGGTGTTGCAATTTTAAAAAAACTTTCTTATTTGGCAAGCGAAGCCTTAAGGGATTTTGATATAGAAATACTAGAAATGCATCATAATAAGAAAAAAGACGCTCCTAGTGGTACTGCTATGACTTTAGCACAAAGTGTTGCAAAGGCTAGAAATTTAGACTTAGAAAAGGTCAGAGTGAGTGGGAGAGATGGAATCATCGGACAAAGAAGTAAAGATGAGATAGCAGTAATGAGTTTAAGAGGTGGTGATATAGTTGGCTCGCATAGGGTTGGTTTTTATAATGAAGGCGAATTTATAGAATTAAATCATACCGCAACATCACGAGCTACTTTCGCAAAAGGTGCAATAAAATGTGCAAAATGGCTAGTTTCTCAAGAAAATGGCTTGTATGATATAGATGATTGTTTAGGAATTTAAATGTGTGCAGTAGTTGGAGTAATTAATTCAAAAAATGCAAGTACGGTGGCTTACTATGCTTTATTTGCGATGCAACATCGTGGGCAAGAGGCAAGCGGGATTAGTGTAAGTGATGGTTTAAATATTCAAACACATAAAGCTAAAGGCGAGGTTGGGCAAATTTTTAACACGCAAATTTTAGCAGAGCTCAAAGGTAGCATTGCTATTGGGCATAATCGTTATTCTACGGCTGGAAATTCTTCTTTGCATGATGCACAACCTGTTGCTGCTACTTGTTCTTTGGGTGATATTTCTTTGGTGCATAATGGAAATTTAATCAACAAAGAAGCGGTAAGAAAAGAGCTTATTGATAATGGTGCGATTTTTCATTCTAATATGGATACAGAAAATGTAGTACATTTGATCGCCAAAAGTAAAAAAGAAACTCTAAAAGATAGATTTATAGAAAGTTTAGCGCAAAGCAAAGGTGCATATTGCTTTATGTTGGCTAGTAAAAATCAACTTTTTGTAGTAAGAGATCCTTATGGGGTTAGACCTTTGTCTTTAGGTAGATTAAAAGATGGAGGGTATATCGTAGCAAGTGAAACATGTGCTTTTGATTTAATAGAAGCTGAATTTATTCGTGATGTAAAACCAGGCGAAATGTTGATTTTTACTCAAGGTAGTGATGAGATTGAAAGCATTCAGGTTTTTGATCAAGTTGATCCGAGAATTTGTGCGTTTGAGTATATTTATTTTGCTAGACCTGATAGTATTATAGAAGGTAAAAGCGTATATGAAGTACGTAAAAAAATGGGTGAAGCCTTGGCTAAAAAGTTTAAAGAGAAAGTGGATTTTGTAGTGCCTGTACCAGATAGTGGCGTGAGCGCTGCGATAGGATTTGCACAGTATTTAAAGATCCCGCTTGAAATGGCGATAGTTAGAAATCACTATGTAGGAAGAACCTTTATAGAGCCAACTCAAGAAATGAGAAATTTAAAAGTTAAATTAAAACTCAATCCTATGAAAAAAGTTTTAGAAGGTAAAGATATAGTAGTGATTGATGATAGTGTTGTAAGAGGTACAACTTCTAAAAAAATTATTGCTCTTTTAAGGCAGGCAGGAGCAAGAAAAATTCATCTAGCCATAGCATGTCCAGAAATCAAATTTCCTGATATTTATGGTATTGACACTCCAACATTTGAAGAGTTAATCTCTGCTAATAAAAATGTTGAAGAAGTTAGAGAGTATACAGGTGCAGATAGTTTAACTTTCTTAGATATCAATGAGTTGGTTTCAAGTATAGGTAATGAAAGAAAGTATTCATTGATCAGTTTTGATGGGGATTATTTTATTCAATAATCCTTATCGACATTTTAGCTGTTTAAATACTTTATAGCTTTGAAATTGGGGTGGCAATGCCACTTCAAATGAAAAGTCTTTGTATGTATTGCCTGGAAGATACTTAACAATGTTTATATTGTAAGATACATCTCTTTGCTCTTGGTTAGCTTTTTTGATACTGTCAAAATTTTGCTGATTAAAAATTTCTCCACCAACCTCTTTTTTTCTATAATCATCAATAATTCTAAGCTCTAAAAAGCATTCTGAAATTTTAAAGTTGGTGTCGTTGGTTACCCTACCTTTGACAATAATACTTTCAGATGCTAAGCGTCTATAGGTTGAAAAGTTGCTTAAGCTCGCTTTTTTGGTGTATTGGTCTATAGTCAATGATAAAGAAATTGTTAAAATCAAGGCTAAAACAAAACTAATTACACAAAAAATAATCATATGTTTTTTGTTTTGCACTTTAATGTAAAGTAAGATCCAAACCAAAGCAGTGGAAGCTAGCATCATGAAAATAACCAGAATATGAAAAATAGTAAAATATCCCATTAAAAGCACTTTGAATGAAGTTGAATGTCAAAATCTTGACCTTCATTAAAATCGGAAAATTTAGTTTTTAAGTTGATAGTTTGTTCTGGTTTTATTGTTTTTTCTATGATGCTAGATTTACTTCTTAGTGGTTTGATGGTGTGTATAATTTTTTCTATAGAATTTGAATGATTATCATCAATTTTTTTAAATACCTCTACTTTTAACTTACAATAATTAAAATTATTTTTAGAAGTATTGGTTAAACTATAATCTACACTTAAAGAATTATCATACACAAAAAATTGTGCGTTGTCTAAATGAGTGATTCTAGATCTTACTTTGGTGTCGATTAAAAAATATCCTAAATATGCAATAGCACTAGAGCACAAAAAACCTAAAAAAATTACCGTAAAAGCAAAAGCAGGTTTATTTCTAATGATTAAAGCAATAAATAGAGTGATAATGAAAAAAAATATAACTAAAACCATTAGTAAAAAATCAATCAAGTGCAAATGAGTGGTATAGAAAATCATTTGCTCTCGAATGTGTTGAACGTTCATTATCACTCTTTTAATTTAGTTTGCCATTGAGCTTGTTTTTTTGCTATCTTTGCTATCAACCCAAATATTTGGCACTGCTCCACCAGGTGTTAAGAAGATTTTAGCATCTTGGTTAACTTTAAGTGCTTCGTTGAATTGTTTTTGAGTTTCGATTTGTTTTAAGCTAAGCAAAGGAGCATTTAAGCTTTTTGCGATTTCTCTATTAGAATATGCTTGTGCATCGGCTTCTATTTTTACAGCACTTGCTCTACCTTTAGCGCTAATAATGGTAGCATTTGCTTCCCCTTCGGCTAAAGCGGCTTTTTTGAGTGCTTCTTGGTTGGCTCTTTCAACTTCATATTTAGTTCTTTCAGCCTCTTGTTTGGCAATTTGAACTCTTTCAATTTGTTCTTTTACTTTGATAGGTAAAATAATCTCTCTAAGTTGTACTGCTTGGAGTTCTGCTGGTTCGTTTGGTTGACTTTCTATGGTTTTTCTAATACCTTGATCAATTTGCACTGCTATGGTGTTACGATTAGTTGGTAGTTCTTCAGCGGTGTATTGTCCTACAACATTTCTTACTACATCCCTAACTACTGGATCGATGATTTTATTTTCCCAGTTTAATCCCCAAGTTGCAATAGTTTGAGGCACTTGTAAAGGGTTTAGTCTATATTGTACAGTTACATCAATAGATACAGGTAAACCTCTTGAATCAAGCACAGAAATACTGTTTTTATTAACCACACCTGAGCCTATATGTAAATTTTCGTTTACACCTTCAATTGAAGCGTAATTGATTTGTCGAACTCTAGTGTCTACGATGGTAATTTTTTGCAATATAGGCATAAAAAAGTGAAGTCCTGGTTCTAAAGGAGTAGGGCTGTATTTACCGGTGGTAGATTTGATCCCCATTTCACCTGAATTAACAATGGCAAAAGGTTTAAAAAGCGCAAAAATTAAAATTATAGCAATTGCACTATAAATAAGTGGAGAAAATTTTCCAAAGCCTTTGAAGTTAAATTCAGGTGCTTTGAAATTCAAGTTTTGCTTATTATTGTTTTGATTGTTTTTTTTGTTAAAATAATCATTCAAATCAGCTGGCATTAAGTTCCTTTATTAAATGTAAGTTAGCATTGAAGCGTATTTTTCATTGCGTCCATAAACTACATCAAAATACGCATTTTGGAGCTTTGTTGTTAGCTCACCTCTTTTTCCGTTTCCTATAATTCTTGCGTCTATATTATTAATTGGAGTGATTTCTGCTGCAGTTCCTGTAAAAAATGCTTCATCAGCAACATAAACTTCATCTCTTGAAATTCTTTGACGCACTATGCTTATACCTAAATCATGCGCAATTTTTAAAACCGTATCTTGCGTAATGCTTTTTAAAGAAAAATCATTTGGAGGAGTGATTAGTTTTCCATCTTTTATCATAAAGAAACACTCACCTGTTCCTTCTGCTATAAAACCTTCCTCATCTAGCATTAAAGCTTCTTCATATCCTGCTTCAATAGCTTCAAATTTAGCCATTTGGGAATTTAAGTAATTTGCGCTTGCTTTTGCTTTACCTAGGCTAGATTTTACACTATTTCTTGCAAAAGATGAAATTTTTACTTTAATACCTTTTTCTAAACCTTCCTCGCCCAAATATGCATCCCATTCCCATGCAGCAATAGCCACCCTAACAGGTGCATTGGCATGGTAGACTCCCATAGTGCCATCTCCTAAAAAAATCAAAGGACGCAAATATACATTGCTTTGAAAGTTATTTGCTTTTAAAAGTTCAATTTGAGCATTTTCAAGTTCTTCTTGCGAATAAGGAGAGTTGATTAAAGTGATTTTTGCGGATTCTAAAAGTCTTTTGGTATGTTCTTTTAGTCTAAAAATCGCCAATCCATTTTGCGTTTTATAAGCTCTTGTTCCTTCAAAAACTGCGTTTCCATAATGTAATGAATGTGTTAAAACATGAATTTTTGCATCTTCAAAATCAATGATTTTTCCATCCATCCAAATTTTTTTTGCCCTAATCATAAGTTGGTCCTTCTTGAAAATAAAATCAATTTTATCAAAAATATACTAATAATTGCTAGAATATAGTAAAATTCTTTATTTTATAAAAAAGGAAAAAGTATGCCAATTATTAATATCAAGCTAGCTAAGCCAGAATTTAGTAAAGAGCAAAAGGAAGAATTAATAGCAGATATCACAGAGCTTTTGCATACAAAATACAATAAGCCAAAACAAAATATAGTGATTATGCTTGAAAGTATTGAGCCTTATGATATTGCTTTTGGAGGAGAAAGCGTAGAAAAATTAAGATCAAAAGGTAACAAATGAAAGAGTTGCAAGTAGGAGATAAGGCACCGGTTTTTGAGCTTTTAAATCAAGATGGTGTGAAAATTTCATTAAGTGATTTTTTAGGAAAAAAGGTTGTTTTGTATTTTTATCCAAAAGATAACACCCCAGGTTGCACTACACAAGCTTGCGAGTTTAGTCAGCATTATGAAGTTTTTTTGGAACAAAATGCTGTGATTATAGGTGTTAGTCCTGATAGTGTGAAGTCGCATGAAAATTTTATAAAAAAATATGATTTAAAACATATTTTATTAAGCGATAGCGAAAAAGAAATCTGCAAACTTTATGGAGCGTGGGGTTTAAAGAAAAATTATGGCAAAGAATATGAAGGACTTATAAGATCTACTTTTGTGATCGATGTAGATGGAAATATTGCAAAAATATATAAAAATGTAAGAGCTAAAGATCATGCTTTTAAGGTGTTACAAGAATTATGTTAGTTCATATTTGTTGTAGTGTTGATAGTCATTATTTTATACAAGAATTAAGTAAAGCTTATCCTGATGAGAAGATCATCGGATATTTTTATGATCCAAATATTCATCCTTATAGCGAGCATGAGCTTAGATTTTTAGATGTTAAGCGTAGTTGTGATAAATTAGGTATTAAGCTATATAAAGGCGAGTATGAATATGAAAAATGGCTTGAGAGTGTAAAAGGTTATGAAGATGAGCCCGAAAAAGGCGCTAGATGTCAAATTTGTTTTGATTTTAGAATGCAAAAAAGCGTTGAATTTGCTCAAAAAATAGGAGAAAAAAGGCTTACTACAACCCTTTTAACTTCTCCAAAAAAAGATTTGGAGCAATTAAAGCTAGCACTACAGAAAGAATGTGATAAATTTGGCATAGAGTTTTTAGCCCCTGATTTTAGAAAAAATGGAGGCACGCAAAGACAATTTGCCTTAGCTAAGCAAGATATGCTTTATCATCAAAATTATTGTGGTTGTATTTATGCGCTTGCGAAGCAAAAAAGCCAAAAAGCTTTTATCGATGAGCTTATGAGTCCTATTAACAAACAAGTATTGCCCTCAAGTATAGAAGAAAAAATCAAATTATACAATCAAGTTAAAAATTTAGAAAAAAAAGGCATTCAGTTTGCAATCCAAAGAGAGAAATTTTTAAATTATCGTTTGTTAAGAGCTTTGATAAAACAAAACAAACAAGTTATAAAAGCCCATGTTTTATTTTATTCGCACTTTAAAAATTCATATACTAAATTCAGTATTTTAGAAGAAGGATTGAAGCATTATAAAAGTGTAAAAGATGAGATTAATCTATGGAGTTTTGATTACCTAAATAGTTTGTGTAAAATGCGTTTTAGGGATTTTGAAGACTTTTTGCAAAACCCCTTAAAAGTGGAACAAGAAATTAAAATAAGACAAAAGCACTTTGGAGCTTATGATCTTTCTCCGCTTGTGATTGTGGAAAAAATCAACAAAGGGTCATATGAATTTATAGCTAAAAGTGAAATTTATTTTGACAGTAGAGAAAAGATAGTGAAGTTATAAAACTTAATTAGTTTATTAATATTTTTTTTGTAAAATCTGAATTTTGAATATATTTTAAGGCTAAATTTATGATAGATGTAATGCAAATTCAAAAAATTTTACCACATAGGTATCCATTTTTACTTGTTGATAAAATCGTGGAATTAAAAAACAAAGAAGTTGTTAGAGGTTATAAAAATATTAGTATCAGTGATCATGTTTTTATGGGGCATTTTCCAGGCCATCCAATTTATCCAGGAGTACTGATTTTAGAAGGTATGGCGCAAACTGGTGGAGTATTGGCTTTTGAAAGTATGGACGATAAAGTGGATCCAAGCGAAAAAGTGGTTTATTTTACAGGAATTGATAATGCTAAATTCAGAAATCCTGTGCGTCCTGGTGATAGACTTGATTATGAAATGAGTGTTGTTAAAAATCGTGGAAATATGTGGATTTTTCAAGGAAAAGCTTTTGTAGATGGACAATTAGTTGCAGAAGCTGAACTTAAAGCCATGATAGTAGATAAATAATGAGCAAAATACATCCAAGTGCAGTTATAGAAGATGGGGCTATTATAGCAGATGATGTGGTGGTAGAAGCCTATGCTTATGTTGGAAAAAATGCCAATATAGGTGCAAACAGTGTTATTAAGCAAGGTGCGAGAATTTTGCCTAATGTGACTATAGGTGAGAATTCAAAAGTTTTTTCTTATGCTATAGTGGGAGATATTCCGCAAGATATTTCCTATAAAGATGAAATTAATTCAGGTGTTATTATAGGAAAAAATGCGGTTATTAGAGAGTTTGTGACTATTAATTCGGGTACAGCTAAAGGCGATGGTTTTACAAGAATAGGTGATAATGCTTTTATCATGGCTTATTCGCATATTGCACATGATTGTATTTTGGGAGATCATATTATTTTAGCAAATAATGCCACTTTAGCAGGACATGTAGAACTTGGTGATTATACTGTAGTGGGTGGACTTACCCCTATTCATCAGTTTGTTAAAGTGGGCGAGGGTTGTATGATAGCAGGCGCTAGTGCGCTTTCTCAAGATGTGGTGCCATTTTGTCTAGCTGAGGGCAACCGTGCAAGTATTAGAAGCTTGAATTTGGTGGGTATAAGAAGACGTTTTGATAAAGATGAAGTGGATGTATTAAGTAGGGCCTTTAAATTTTTATTCAGACAAGGAAATTTAAAAGACAATGCTTTAAATTTATTGGAAAATACCTCGAGTGAAAATGTTAAAAAAATGTGCAATTTTATTTTAGAAACAAAAAGAGGAATTCCTATATATAAGGAAAAAAACCATGGTTAAAAGATGTAGTTTTTGCAACGAAATAGAAACAAGTGAAAGAAGAATTTTGGTCAATGACTATAATAATGCTTTCATTTGTGAGTACTGTGCTGAAAGTGCTTGTAATATTTTCTTTGGAGAAGAAAAAGAACTAAAAAACAAAGAAGTAGATAAAGAGAATTTTAAAGATATAACCCCTAAGGAGTTGAAAGCGTATTTAGATAAATATGTCATCGGACAAGATAGGGCTAAAAAAATCTTTAGTGTAGGGGTGTATAATCACTATAAAAGACTTTTTAAATCAGATTTGGAAGATGATGATACAGAATTAGCCAAGTCTAATATCTTGCTAGTGGGTCCAACTGGAAGTGGGAAAACTTTACTAGCACAAACTTTGGCAAGATTTTTAGATGTGCCTATTGCAATTTGTGATGCAACTTCTTTAACAGAAGCAGGTTATGTAGGGGAAGATGTTGAAAATATCTTAACGCGTCTTTTGCAGGCTGCAGATGGTGATGTACAAAGAGCTCAAAAAGGAATTATATTTATTGATGAAATTGATAAAATTGCAAGAATGGGAGAAAACCGCTCTATTACAAGAGATGTAAGCGGAGAAGGTGTGCAACAAGCTTTACTTAAAATCATTGAAGGTTCTTTGGTGAATATCCCGCCAAAGGGTGGTAGAAAACATCCTAATCAAGATTTTATACAAATTGATACGACCAATATTTTATTTGTTTGCGGGGGTGCTTTTGATGGTATTGGTGATATCATTAAAAGAAAACTAGGTGATAATGTCATGGGTTTTTTTACTGATGATAAAAAAGATACAAAAGAAGCCTTACTGCAAAGACTAGAACCTGATGATTTGGTACATTTTGGACTTATTCCTGAACTTATAGGAAGATTGCATGTATTAGCTTCTTTGGAAGAGCTTGATGAAGAGAGTATGGTGCGTATTTTAACAGAGCCAAAAAATGCCATTATTAAACAGTATCAAAAGCTTTTTGCTATTGATAATGTGGAATTAAAATTTGAAGATGATGCTTTAAGAGAAATTGCTAAGCTATCGCTAGAGCGTAAAACAGGTGCTAGAGGCTTAAGAAGTATTATTGAAGAAATGATGGTGGATTTGATGTTTGACTTGCCAGAATATCATGGATATAGCATAGTCATTACAAAAGAAGTGATCAAAGAGGGTGCTAAACCTTTATTTATAAAAAATAAAAAAATTAAAGGCTGAGAATGATTTTAGATCAAATAATTGGATTTTTTTCAAGTGATATGGGTATTGACTTAGGTACTGCAAATACTTTGGTTTTGGTAAAAGATAAAGGTATAGTTATTGATGAGCCATCGGTGGTTGCGGTAGAGCGTGAAAGATATGGTAGAGTAAAAATTTTAGCAGTGGGAAAAGAAGCTAAAGAAATGGTGGGTAAAACACCGGGTAATATCGAAGCGATCCGTCCTATGAAAGATGGTGTGATTGCTGATTTTGATATGACTGAAAAAATGATCCGTTATTTTATAGAAAAAACTCATAGAAGAAAATCTTTCTTAAGACCTAGAATTATCATTTCAGTGCCTTATGGTCTAACTCAGGTTGAGAGAAAAGCTGTAAGAGAAAGTGCTTTAAGTGCGGGCGCTAGAGAGGTGTTTTTGATCGAAGAACCTATGGCTGCAGCTATTGGTGCAAATTTACCAGTTAGAGAGCCTCAAGGAAGCTTGGTGGTTGATATTGGCGGGGGTACAACAGAGATTGGAGTAACTTCTTTGGGCGGACTTGTAATATCAAAATCAATCCGCACAGCAGGAGATAAACTTGATACTAGTATAGTAAATTATGTAAAAGAAAAATATAACCTTGTTATAGGTGAAAGAACAGGCGAAGAGATTAAAATCGCCATAGGTTCAGCAGTGCAACTTCCAAAAGAACTTTCTATGGTAGTTAAAGGACGCGATCAAGTAACAGGTTTATTAAATAGGATTGAATTAACAAGTGAAGATGTAAGAGAGGCAATGCGTGAGCACTTAAAAGAAATTGCTGATGCGTTAAAAATTGTTCTTGAAATGATGCCACCTGATCTTGCGGCAGATATTGTTGAAAATGGTGTTGTTTTAACTGGCGGTGGAGCTTTGATACGCGGACTTGATAAGTATCTATCAGAAATTGTAAAACTTCCAGTTTATGTAGCTGATGAACCACTTTTAGCAGTTGCAAAAGGAACGGGTAAGGCTTTAGAAGAAATTTCATTATTGCATCAACTAACGAATGAAGAGTAAAATTCTTAGCGTATTAATCTTATCTTTTTTGGTATTCATTTCGTTTTATTATGGTGATGTAATAAAGCGAAATGTTTTAGATTTAAATATTGCTATTGTTAATCAATTCTCTCAAAGTCTTGAACTTCTAAAAAATAAATTTAATGAACATTTCAATCAAGCTCAAGAGATTAGACATTTAAGAGAAAGAAATGCTGAGCTTGAAAAAAACAACATTTATATGAAAAATTTTGCCAATGAATTAAATAATATTTTAAGTGATAAAAACTCAAGTTTTTATTATCCTAATGTGAGTTTAGTTAAGGCAACTTCTTATGCGCAAATTAGTGATTATCATAAGGTTTGGCTTGATATTGACTATAAGGGAAAAATCAAAGGTTTGATTTATAATGGCTATACAGCGGGTATCGTGATAGAAAAAAATGGCAGAGCTTTGGGGCTTTTGCAAGGTGATGAGGAATGTATTTTTTCTGTGTATATAGGCAAAGAGCAAGCACCAGGTATAGCTCATGGTAGAAATAATTATGTTTTGGTTAAGTATATCCCTAAATGGCTTGAGCTTAAAATCGGAGATAAAGTTTATACAAGTGGTTTAGATGAGATTTTCTTTTCAGGAATACCCGTGGGGGAAATTTATAAAGTAGAGGAAGAGGGTGCTTACCAAAATGCTTATGTTAAGCCATATGTAAAAATGAAAGTGCCGAGTTATTTTTATATGGTGGAAAATTTATAGCAAAGCATTATTTATTTTAATTGATATAAATTATTATTTATAATTGGGTATTACAATATCTCCTAAGTTAAAATTAGGAGCTTTAATGAAAAAATATATTAACACCTGTTTAGTGGCTTGTTGCTTAAGTGGCGTTGTTTATGCAAATGATGTAGAGTATGATGCGCAAAAAATAGCAGACATTTTTTACCAACTCAATGCAGATCCTAAAAATCCAAAAGCAAAAGTTAACCACGCAAAGGGTTTTTGTGCTATGGGGTCTTTTGAACCAGCTCAATCAATCAATAGAGAAATTGACGTGCCTTTGTTGATGCAGAAAAAATTACCAATTCAAGTAAGGTATTCTTTGGGCGGAGCTTTTAAAGATGATAAAAGCAAAACAAGAGGTATGGCTATTAGAATTACTAGTCCCAAAGACTCTGCCTCTTGGACTATGGTAATGTTAAATACAGAAATAAATTTTGCAAAAAATCCTAAAGAATTTGGTCAGTTTTTTGAAATGAGACTTCCGGTTAATGGTAGAGTTGATCAAGAAAAAATAAGTAAAATGATACAAGAAGTCGATTCATATAGAAATTTTGTTGCATATACTGATAAAATAGGCATTAGCAAGAGTGTTGCAAATACTCCGTTTTTTAGCATACATACTTTTTATTTTAAACAAGCAGGGAGTGAAGATTATTTGCCAGCAAGATGGAAATTAGTTCCAAGTGAGGGTGTAAAATACTTAAACGAAATGCAGATAAAAAATGCAAGTAGTGATTTTTTAAAAGAAGATTTTCAAAATCGTGTAAAATTAAACCAACCAGTAGAATATAAAATGTACTTGGTATATGCAAATCAAGATGATATTACTGATGAAACAACAGCATTGTGGAGTGGTAATCATAAAGAAAGTTTAGTTGGAACTTTTAAGGTAGATGCATTAAGCGATGAAGATTGTAATTTTGATGTGTTTTTTCCTTCAGATATACCTCAAGGAGTTAATCCGCCAAAAGATCCTTTGTTTGATGTAAGAAATGAAGCTTATGCTATAACTTTTGGCAATCGTCAGTAATTTTAGCCCTTAAAGGGCTAAATTCTTTACGAATTTCAACTTTTAAAAAACTTATATTTGTTATAATTTGGCTAAAAATTCAGCTTAGGAAATCATATGCCAAAAAGAACGGATATCAAAAATATACTATTAATAGGCAGTGGGCCTATCGTTATAGGTCAAGCTTGTGAGTTTGATTACTCAGGAACTCAAGCAGCAAAAACCTTAAAAGAGTTGGGTTATAGAGTGGTTTTAATCAATTCCAATCCAGCTACCATTATGACAGATCCAGAATTTGCTGATGCAACTTATATAGAGCCAATTACCAAAGAAAGTATTTTAAGCATAATCAAAAAAGAAAAAATCGATGCGATCTTACCTACTATGGGTGGACAAGTGGCGTTAAATGTAGCTATGGAAGTTTATGAAAGTGGTGAGCTTGGAGAGGTTAAATTTTTAGGTGCAAATCCTGAAGCGATAAAAAAAGGTGAAGATAGACAGATTTTTAAAGAAAGTATGAAAAAAATCGGCATGGATTTGCCAAAATCTATGTATGCATACAATTATGATGAGGCTTTAAAAGCGGTAGAAGAAATCGGCTTTCCTTTAATGATAAGAGCTTCTTTTACCCTTGGTGGTGCAGGAAGCGGTGTAGTGTATAATATGGATGAGTTTAGAGAACTAGCAAATACTGCTTTAGCGCTTAGTCCAATCCATGAAATTTTGATCGAAGAAAGTTTGCTTGGTTGGAAAGAATATGAAATGGAGGTTATTAGAGATAAAAACGATAATTGCATTATCGTTTGTTCTATTGAAAATGTTGATCCTATGGGGGTTCATACGGGAGATTCTATCACCATAGCTCCGGCATTAACACTTACTGATAAAGAATATCAAGCAATGCGTAATGCTTCTTTTGCGATTTTAAGAGAAATCGGAGTGGATACAGGTGGATCAAATGTCCAATTTGCTATCAATCCGGTCAATGGAAGAATGATAGTTATTGAAATGAATCCTCGTGTTTCAAGATCTTCGGCTTTAGCTAGTAAAGCAACAGGATACCCTATCGCTAAAGTTGCTACACTTTTAGCGGTTGGATTTAGTTTAGATGAAATCAAAAACGACATCACAGGCACTCCTGCTTCTTTTGAGCCGGTGATCGATTATATTGTAACTAAAATTCCTCGTTTTACTTTTGAAAAATTTCCAAACGCAAGCACCGAGCTTGGCACTGCGATGAAGAGCGTAGGCGAGGTTATGGCTATAGGAAGAACTTTTAAAGAAAGTATTCAAAAAGCACTTTGCTCGCTTGAGAGAAATTTAAGTGGTTTTGATGTGATAGAGTGTGACAAAAACGAACTTGTGACAAAAATTCGCCACGCGAATGAAAAACGTTTGCTTTATATAGCACAAGCATTCAGAGAAGGTTTTAGCACTCAAGAGCTTTATGAGCTTTGCAAAATAGATCCTTGGTTTTTAAATCAAATTAAAGCAATAGTGGATTTTGAAGATCAAATAGATATGGACATCTTAAGTAACAAGCAATTATTAAGAAAGGCTAAAACTTTAGGTTTTTCGGATAAAAAAATTGCTAGTTTGATAAATCAAAAAGATAATCTTGAATTAAGCCAAAACGATATTTATTACGCAAGAATTAAACATAAAATCATTGCTCAATATAGCGAAGTAGATACATGTGCAGGAGAATTTGAAGCACTAACTCCGTATTTATACTCAAGTATTAATGCAAGTGAAGCTACACAAGTTAAAGATGGTAAAGACAAAAAAGACAAAAAAGTAATGATTATAGGCGGTGGGCCAAATCGTATAGGACAAGGTATTGAATTTGATTATGCGTGCGTGCATGCATCTTTTGCTTTAAAAGATATGGGTGTAAAAACGATAATGTATAATTGTAATCCAGAGACAGTTTCAACAGATTATGATACCAGTGATATTTTGTATTTTGAACCGATCGATTTTGAGCATTTAAGAGCGGTGATTGATAAAGAAAGGCCAGATGGGGTGATAGTGCATTTTGGTGGGCAAACTCCGCTTAAATTTGCAAAACGCTTGAGTGCTTTTGGAGCAAAGATCATAGGAACTAGTGCAAGAGTGATAGATCTAGCCGAAGATAGAAAGAAATTTGCTAAATTTATTGAAGATTTAGGCATAGATCAGCCTAAAAATGGCACAGTAGTAAGTGTAGAAGAGGCGATTTTAAAAGCAAAAGAAATAGGTTATCCTGTGCTTGTTAGACCAAGTTATGTTTTAGGCGGTCGTGCAATGCGTGTAGTACATGATGAGAATGAGCTTAGATTATATATGCAAGAAGCAGTAGATGTTAGTGATAAATCTCCGGTTTTGATTGATCAGTTTTTAGACAATGCTACCGAACTTGATGTGGATGCAATAAGCGATGGAAAAGAAGTGTATGTGGCAGGTATTATGGAGCACATTGAAGAAGCGGGAATTCACTCGGGTGATAGTGCTTGTTCTTTACCTGCTGTAAATATCGATGAAGCTATGCTTGAGATGATTGAGCAAAAAACAAAAGATATTGCTTTAAATTTAGGTGTAGTAGGACTTTTAAATATACAATTTGCCATCCATAATAATAAGCTATATATGATAGAAGTCAATCCAAGAGCTAGTAGAACTGTGCCTTTTGTAAGCAAGGCTACGGGAATTCCTTTAGCTAAGGTAGCAACACGCGTGATGTGGCAAGGAAATTTAAGAGAAAGTTTGAAATTTTATGATACCTTTAAAGTAGTAGAAGAAAAAAATGGAATTTTAAGAGCTAAAAAACCAAAACACATTAGCGTAAAATCAGTGGTATTTCCTTTTGCAAAGCTTAACGGAAGTGATCTTGAGCTTGGGCCTGAAATGCGTTCAACCGGTGAAGTTATGGGTATTAGCAAAGATTTTGAAAATTCTTATGCAAAAAGTCAGCTTGCATCATCTAACTTCTTACCAGAAAATGGAAACGTCTTTTTGTCTTTAAGAGAACAAGATAAAAAATACGCAGTTGATTTAGCAAGTGAATACATTAAACTAGGATTTAAAATTATTGCTACAAGTGGAACTTTTAAGATTTTACAAGAAGCAGGTTTGGAATGTGAGTTTGTGCATAAAATTTCAGAAGGGCGTCCAAATGTAGAGGATAAATTTAAAAATTCTCAAATTCAACTTGCTATTAATACTAGCGATGAGCATAGTTTTAAGGGTGATACTAAAAAAATTAGAGCAAATATATTGCGTTTTAAAACCCCATATTTTACAAATTTAAGAGCGGCTTATGCAGGTGCAAAAGCGATTAAAGCTATACAAAATAAATCATGTCTTGAAGTAAAGAGCTTACAAGAATACTTAAAAGCATGATTTATCTTGCTCAAACTGATACAACAGCAGGGCTTTTAAGTAAAGACTTAAAAGCCCTTAATGCTTTAAAAAAAAGGCCTCTAGACCAAGCTTGTTTGGTTGCTACGGCTAAATTGAGTGAGTTAGCAAAACTCACTAGAGTGCCAAATCACTTTAAAAATACTGTAAGAAAATCCAAAAAAACTACTTTTTTGTATCCTAATTCTAAAGCAATACGTGTTGTGAAAGATTGTAGCCATGCAAATTTTTTAAAAAATTTTGACTGGCTTTATTCTACTTCTGCAAACGAACATGGAAAAAGCTTTAATTATCAATGGGCTATCAGCAATGCAGATGTAAAAGTAGATGAGTTTTTTTTTGAAAGTAGTGCCTCAAAAATTTTTAAAATTAGAGGCACCAAAAAGATTAAATTGCGTTAGTTTAATTTTTTAAAGGCCAAAAAACTTTTGGTTCTTCACCGATTTTTGCTTCTCCGTGGTACATTCCAAGTTTATCTTTAGTCCAAGCATAGCCGACTTTTCCATTTTTATCTATGGAGATGATCCCACCTGTTCCACCAAGTTTTGCTATTTGCTTGATGGTTTCCTCAACTGCTTCTTGTATGGAAAGTTTTTTGTATTTGTATAAAGCCGCAACTTCATGGGCTGCAGCTACTCTTATATAAATATCGCCCGTTCCTGTGCAAGAAATCGCAACCGAATCGTTATTTGCATAGTTGCCAGCTCCTATAATAGGGGAATCTCCAATGCGTCCTGTCATTTTATTTGTAGTTCCACCTGTGCTTGTGCCTGCTGCTAGGTTACCGTTTTTATCTAAAGCTATCGCGCCAACTGTACCTAAATACGGTTCAGTGTTTATGCCAAGGTGCGCTTTAGCTTTGTCGCTATCAAGCAACACTTCTTTGCTTTTTTTTGCTTCTTGGAGTTGTTTGTATCTGTGCTCTGTAAAGAAGTATTTTTGTCCTACTATTTCTAAGCCGTGCTTTTTGGCTAACTTATCAGCTCCTTCTCCGGCTATTAAAGTATGGGGTGTTTTTTCCATGACAAGTTTTGCTGCCTCGATAGGATTTTTAATGGTTCTAGCCATTGCTATAGCACCGGCTTTTAAATTTTTTCCATCCATTAAAGATGCATCAAGCTCATTAAATCCATCAGCGGTAAAAACTGCACCTTTGCCAGCATTAAATTCAGGGCTATCTTCCATTACTTTAATGGCGGCTATAACCGCATCAACAGAACTCCCACCTTGTTCTAGTATAGTTTGACCAGCTTTTAAAGACTCTTTCATTACTTTTTCTCTTTTGTTAAATTCTTCTTTTGTGAGTCCTAGGCCACTAGTTCCACCATGAATTACTATAATAGGTTTAAAATCTTTTGCATAAATATTAACACATGAAAAAAATACCAAGCTAATTAGCATTAATAGTACTTTTTTGTCATATGTAAAAAAAATCATATTATCTCCTTATATTAAAACTGTCTATTATATTAAATATAAATTAAATATAAATTAATTTATATAATAAAATGTGAAAATTTAAAACAAAATATTTATATTTTTTCTGTTTTATTAATATAAATCAAGAAATTTTTAATAATTACATTACAATGTTTATCAATTATTACATTTTATGGAGGTTTTTTAATGTTTAAAACGATTATCGCAAGAAGAATTTCTATGCTTACAGCTTTGATCTTGTGTATAGGCTTTGGGATTTTTGTAGGAATAAATTATCATTCTTCTAAAAGAGATATTTTACAAAGCATTACTCACGGAAAACAAGAAAGTGTGAAAAATGGTAAAAGTTTCATCGAGCTTTATTTTAATTCAAGAAAAGAAAATATAGATAAAATAGCAAAAGCTATTGTTGCTAGTAAAGATGTTGGAGAGGAAGGTCTTGCCAAGTTTTTAGAGCATGTTTTTACCTTGTATTCTTTTACGGCTATTTATGTAGGTTATGAAAAAGATGGAAGCTTGATTGATGTAGATATGAATTCTAAAGGTAAATATTTTATTTTAAATCAAGAAAAAGATGGTTTTGATGCTAGAACAAGAGCGTGGTATAAACTTACAAAAGATACCAAAATGATAAATATCTCTGATCCTTTTTTAGATGTAGTTACAAAAAAGATGGTCGTTTCGATCACTGCGCCTCTTGAAATAGATGGAAAATTTGTAGGAGTGTTGGCAGGAGAGGTTTTTCTTGATGATATGCGTAAAGCTTTTGAGGGGTTAAAAATAACTCCAAGCAATAGTGTTTTTTTAATCAATAATAATGGAAATTTGATCGCTCATTCTTCGGGGGATATTGATTTAAATAAAGAAAAAGAAATGGCAGATGCGATTAAATCTTTTGTAAAAGAAGTTAAAGCAGCACCTAACACACCAACTGATTTAATAAAATACACCTTAAAAGGTGATCAACGCGTTGCGGTGTGTTTAAATACAGCCAATGAAATGATGTTGTGTTCTGCAAATTCTTTAAAAGATTATGATGATGTTTTTGATAAATTGCTTGTTACGCAGATTATTTTTGGAGTGATATTTGTGATCGTTATTATTGCTATTTTGGGTGGTATGATAGATCATTTTCTAAAAAAAATCATCATTATACAAAATACATTAAAAAGCTTTTTTGATAGTCTAAATTATAAAAAGAAAATGGATTTGATGGAAATTAGTCTCAAAGGCAATGATGAATTTTCAGTTATAGCGCGTGAAATCAGTCAAAGCATTGTAAACACTCAAAACAACTTGCATAAAGATCAAGAGGCAGTTGCTGAAAGTGTTCAAAAATTAAAAGAAATAGAGCTTGGAGATTTATCTGTTAGAATTGATAATAATCCTATAAATCCTCAGCTAATGGAATTGAAAAACGTGTTAAATGAATTACTTGATATTCTAGAAGAGAAAATAGGATCAAATATCAATGAGCTTGATCGAGTGCTTGATAGCTACAAGGCGTTAGATTTTTCTACACAGGTTCAAAACGCAAAAGGTAATGTAGAGGTTACTACTAATGTACTGGGCGAAGAGATTAAAAAAATGCTTGTTTCATCTTCTACGTTTGCAAAAGAACTAACTTTACAAAGTGTAAAATTAGAAGAATCAATGCAAAAACTAGTAGATGGGACACACTCTCAGTCACAGTCGCTTGAAAAATCCATTCACGCGGTAGATCAGATCAACATCTCTATGCAAAATGTAGGCGATAAAACCAAAGAGGTTGCAACACAAGCAGATAATATCAAAGAAATTGTTAATGTGATTAAAGATATAGCAGATCAAACTAATTTGCTTGCTTTAAATGCTGCTATTGAAGCTGCGCGTGCGGGTGAGCATGGTCGAGGTTTTGCGGTAGTAGCTGATGAGGTGCGTCATTTAGCCGAAAAAACTGAAAAAAGTTTAGGAGAGATTGAAGCTAATGTAAATATTTTAGTGCAAAGTGTGAATGATGTATCTAGTTCAATGCAAGAACAAACTCAAAGTATTACACAGATTAATGATGCAATTGTCAATTTAGAAAGTGTGACAAAAGAAAATGTAGAAATTGCAAATTTCACAAATGAAGCTACCAAAGCAGTTGGAAACATCTCTCAATCTATACTCAAAGAGGTTGAAAGTAAAAAAATTTAACTCCAAAGAGCTTATGTTTTGTAATTTTAGTTATAATTTGCAGTTTTGAAAAAAGGTAGATTATGATAGAACGAACAAAAATAAGCTCTAATTTTGGTTGGTTTATGGTGATTTTGGGTGGCTTGGTTGAGTGTTTTTGGGTAAGTGGGCTAAAATACTCAACTGAAATTTGGCATTATGCTTTAACAGCCATTGGGGTGTGTATATCTTTTACATGTTTTTTAAAAGCTTGCGAGAGACTTGAAGTGAGTATTGCTTATAGTGTTTTTGTGGGTATTGGTACAGTTGGAGTGGTGCTTAATGAGATGTTTATTTTTAATGAACCAACTTCCATTACCAAGCTTGCTTTAATAGCCATTTTGCTTTTAAGCATTATAGGCCTTAAGATCATCAGCAAGGAAACTAAGTAATGGAATGGTTTTTTTTATTCTTAGCGACTGCTTTTGAAATTTTTGGTGTGATTATCATGAAACAGCTTGTAAGCACTAAAAACAAGCTTTATCTTTTAGCTTTGATAGTGTGTTTTGGTTTTTCATTTGGTTTTTTAAGCCTTAGTATGCAAAACATTGCTATGAGCGTGGCTTATTCTATATGGACAGGTGCAGGAACAGCAGGTGGGGTCATCATAGGAGTACTTTTTTACAAAGAAAGTAAAAGCTTTTTAAAGCTTTTTTTGATCGCTCTCATCATTGCTTGCACTGTGGGTTTAAAAATACTCTCATAGTTTAAAATGAAAATATACATTAGTGGTATAGACACAGATGTTGGCAAAACTTATCTAAGTGCTAGACTTTGTAAGGAATTAGGCTTTAATTATTTTAAGCTTATTCAAGCAGGTGTACCAAAAGATAGCGAGGCAATAGCTCAATTTAGCCCAAAAACTAAGATTTTCAAAGAAGGTGTGTTTTTGCAAACCCCTGCTTCCCCGCACAAAGGTAGGATTTTAGAGAATTTAAACTACAAAGCCTTTGATATGCAAATTCCACAAAGTGACAAACTCATCATCGAGTTAGCTGGTGGGCTTTTTTCACCTCTTGATGATGAAAAAACGATGATTGATTATATGAGTGCGTTTAAGCACCCTACGATTTTAGTTGCAAAAGACTATCTAGGAAGTATCAATCACACGCTTTTAAGCATAGAAGCACTCAAACAAAGAGATATTAAAATCCTTGCTTTAATCTTAAAAAGCCAAGATAATTTTAGCAAGGATTTTATAAGCAACTATGCTAAAATTCCTATCATAGAATTTGATGATAAAGTGTGCGAAAAGCTTTCAAAAATCCTTGAAAATCTCTCTTAAAGATTGCATGACATAAGCAATCTCATCTTCATTGATAACATATGGTGGCATGAAGTAAATTGTATTTCCAAGTGGTCTTAAAAGCAAGCCTTTTTCTAAGGCTCTTTGAAAGACTTCAAGTCCTGCTCTTTGGTATTTGCTTTTTTGTATGTCAAATGCACTTACCATGCCTAAATTTCTAAAATTTCCTAAAAAATCAAATTCTTTTAAACTTTCCCATTGAGTTTTTATAAAAACACTTTTGATTTTATTTTTTGCGATGATATTTTCTTTTTCAAAAATATCCAAAGTCGCATTAGCCGCTGCACAAGCTAGGGCATTACCCGTGTAAGAGTGAGAGTGCAAAAAGGCCTTTTGACTCTCATAACTATCATAAAATTTCTCATAAATTTCATCTTTAGTAAGCACTACTGAAAGGGGTAAATACCCACCCGTGATAGCTTTAGAAAGACATATATAATCAATACTTTGTGAGCAATAATCAAGCGCAAACATCTTTCCTGTACGTCCAAAACCTGTGGCTATCTCATCAAATATCACTTGCACATCATAATCTTTAGTAAGTTTAACCGCCTCATTTAAATACCCAAGCTCATACATATGCATATTGCCCGCACATTGAAGTAAAGGTTCAAGTATAAAAGCACAAATTTCATGATGATGATTTTTTAAAATGTTTTCTAAAATTTCAAGTTCTTTTGTATAGTCCTTGCTTGTTGGCACAGGCGTTGTGATACTTTTTAAAAGTAAAGGCTCATAGGTTTTTTTATAAAGTGCTACATCGCCAACGCTTAATGCACCTAAGGTTTCTCCATGGTAAGAATTGCTAAGTGATAAGAATTTATCCTTTTTAGAGCCATTGTTTAAGTGGTATTGAAAACTCATTTTTAAAGCCACTTCTATGGCTGAACTACCATTGTCTGCAAAAAAGCATTTATCAAAAGGTAAAAGCTTGCAAAGTCTTTGTGAAAGCTTTATGATAGGCTCATGTGAAAAGCCAGCAAGTAAGACATGCTCTAAACTTTGAAGTTGATCTTTGATTTTTTCATTGATGTATTCATTACAATGGCCAAAGATATTCACCCACCAAGAGCTAATGCAGTCTATGTAGGATTTTTCATCAAAATCATACAAATATACTCCCTTGGCTTTTTTTATAGGTATTAAAGGTAAAAACTCATGATCGCTCATTTGCGTGCAAGGGTGCCAAATGTGTTTTAAGTCTAGTTCTTTTAAATTCATTTTTACTTCTTTGATTTTTATTGCTAATGATACTACATTTAAGTTTATGTGTTATCTAAAAATAGCAATCACTTCTTTTAACATTTTTTGTATAATTGAATATTTAAATAGTAACAATAGGTTGAGTATGCAAATTGCACAAATTTTAGATGAGTTAAAACAACAAGATAATTTTAGAATTCTACGCTCATTAAAACATGAGGGAAAATATGTCGTTTACAATGAGCAAAAATTGCTGAATTTAGCGAGCAATGATTATTTAAATTTAAGCAATGAAAAAGCATTAAAGCAAGATTTTTTAATGCATTTAAAAGAATTTGAATTTTCTAGTTCAAGTTCAAGAAGCTTGAGTGGAAATTATGCGATTTTTGATGAATTTGAAAGTTTTTTAGAAGCTAAGTTAGGCAGAAAAATCTTGCATTTTAACAATGGCTATGCTTTAAATGTAAGCTGTTTGCAAGCTTTAGCAAGCATTAAAAATACTTTATTTTTAGCAGATAAGCAAGTACATGCAAGTATCATCGATGGTTTAAGGCTTGGTGGGGCTAAATTTATAAGATTTAAGCACAATGATACAAAGCATTTACAAAGCTTAGTGCAAAAGCATTATAAAGAATTTGAAAATATCATCATCATAAGTGAAGCGCTATTTAGCATGGATGGGGATTTTGCACCTATAAAAGAATTTGTAAGCTTGAAAAAAGAGTTTAAAAATATCAAAATTTACATCGATGAAGCTCATAGCATAGGGTGTTTTAATGATGATGGTTTGGGTTATGTGAAATTTTTGGGCTTAGAAAAGGAAGTGGATTTTTTAGTTTTTACCTTTGGCAAGGCTATAGCTTCTATGGGAGCTTGCATGATAAGTGATGAAAAAGATTTTTTTATCAACAAAGCAAGAGCTTTTATATACTCAACTGCCATTGCACCTATCAATGTAGCTTGGACTTTGCATGTTTTTAAGCATTTGCATGAATTTAACACTCAAAGAAAAGAGCTTTTAGAGTTAAGCACTTGGTTTAAAAATGTTTTAGCAAGTAAAGGTTTAGTTTTAGGTGATGCTTATGTCATCTCTTTTATTTTAGGGCAAAATGCACTAGCTAGTGAAATTTCACAAAAGCTTTTAGAAAATGGTGTTTTTGCACCTGCTATTAAAGAGCCAACCGTGGCTAAAAATACAGCTAGAATTCGCTTTTCTTTGCATGCTGGGCTAGTGAAAAAAGACTTAGAAAAGGTTTTGGAGGTACTTTGAAAACTCATTTTTTACATGAAAATGCCAATTCATCTGAGTTGATTTTATTTTTTTCAGGATTTTGCTCGCATTTTAGTCATTTTGCACATTTAAAAAGTGATGTAAATGTTTTAATGGCATATGATTATACGAGTTTTGATTGGGAATTTGATCTTAATAAATTTGAAAAAATCACTCTTATTGGCTTTTCTATGGGAGTTTGTGTAGCGAGTAAAATTTTAAAAGATATAAAATTTGATAAAAAAATAGCCATAAATGGCACCAATTTACCTATAGATGATGAATTTGGGATCAAAAAAGCCATTTTTAAACTAACGATGAAAAGATTTGCCTTGGAAGATTTTAAAGCGAATTTATTTGAAAAAAGAATGAGTTTAAGTGATGAATTTTACTTTGAAAAAAACGAGCATTTAAAAGCAGAACTTCTAAGTTTATATGAGTTTTGCACTAAAGACTTAAATGAAAATTTCACTTGGGATAAAGCCATAATCAGTAAAGATGATAAAATCTTTCCGCCAAAGCATGCTTTTCATTTTTTCAAAGAAAAGGCAATGTTTGTCGATGAACCACATTTTGCATTTTTTAAATACCGCACTTGGGAAGCACTTTGCAAACTTTCATAAGAGCAAAAGACACTTATAGCGCAAATACACCTGTGCAAAAAGACATGGCTAAAGAGCTTTGTAAAATGCTTGTTGAGAATGATTTGAGCGATTTTGAAGCGGTGTTTGAATTTGGCTGTGGGGTAGGGGATTTTAGTAAGATCTTGCAAGAGTGTATTAAATTTAAGCATTATTTTTTAAATGATATTTATCCTTTTGAAAATCCTTGTAAGTTTGATGAATTTGGTGTTTTTGATATGAATGAACTTAAAAATCATCATTTTTATACGAAAAAATTTGATCTTATAGCTTCAAATGCTTGTATGCAGTGGCTAAAGATAGATGAGCTTTTAGAAAATCTTGCAAGTATGTTAAATCAAAATGGGGTTTTGCTTTTTTCTACTTTTGGAGAAAAAAATTTCACTCAAATAAAACAAAGCGCCAAATTATCACTTGAATATTTAACTTTAGAGCAAATTGCACAAAAGCTTTCTAAAAAATTTAAGATCATAAAAGCAAAAGAAGAATTAAAAGAGTTAAAATTTGATCATACTTTAGAACTTTTTAGACATTTGAAATTAAGCGGGGTAAATGCTTTGAGTGATAAATTTTTCATAAGCAAGGCATTTTTAAAAAACTATGAAAAAGAATTTCAAAATACCTTGACTTATCACCCTATGTTTTTTTTACTTGAAAAACATAACCATTAGTGTTTTAGGTAAAAAGGATAGGTAAAAAATACCAAATGGATTAAATTTAAACCATAGTGAAACAATACACTACTCCATAAGCTTTTTGAATACTTATAAGCTAAACCATAAATCAAACCCGCTATACTAGCAAATACAATCATCAAAACACCGCTTTTATAATGCACTAGTCCAAAAGCTATGCTTGCGATTAGTAAGGCAAGGTTGGGGTGGATAAACTGCGTAAGTCTTTGTTGGAGATAACCTCTAAAAAAAGCTTCTTCTACTAAAGCCACCAATAAAAGGTTTGAAAATAAAAAATACAAAATCCATGATGGTAAGCTGATTTCTAGCTTGATTACGCCTAAATACCAAGGTACACATAGTAAAAGAATAGGAGATAAAAATAACAAACCCCATTTTAACACTGAAGCTTTGGTGTAGTTTGTGTTTTTAAATAAAACTGGAAAAAGTAAAAAAAGTATAAAAACACCTAGGGGTTTATCAATGCTAAAGTAAAGATTAAAAGGTGCACTATTTGCGCTTGCATAGACTTGATCTAAGACTTTGATGTTATTTACGCCTGGGATAAAATGAAGAAATAAAGCCAAAGCATAGATAAATAAAGCTACTTCAAGTATGAAAAATTTTTTATACTGATACAATATAGCTATGATAAAAACTAATACATTAATCATTATAAAGGTTGCGTTTATAATGTTAAACATATATCCTAGTAAAAGTGAAAAGAGTAAAAATAAATACGATATTTTAGCTTTATCAAGTGAAAGCAACACCAAAGAAATAGCTAAAAAAAGATGAGTGCTTAAAGCCATCATATAAAATCCTTTTTATAATTGATCTAGATACAGTTGTACTATTTCTTCTCTTAGATAAAGCTTGTTAAAATCACTTATATTCATACTTAAAGCAAAAGCGTAAATTTTGTTACTTTTTTTACTTTTTATAAAACCTACGATTTGTCCATATTGTCTAAGACCCCAACCTGTTTTTGCAAAAAGTTCATAGTGATCATTTTCTTTTAACTTGATGATATTAATCACTTCTTCTTGTATATGTTTAGGGTAATCTAGTGTTAAATTGGCAAGTTTAAAAAGCAAACTAGCTTGTTCTTTGGGGCTAATTTGCAAAGAATTATCAAGCCAAAATTCATCTATTTTGCTTATTTTTTGATTGCCGTAATTGAGTTTGTTTAAGTTTTTTTGCATTTTTTCTAAGCCTATTTTTCTAGCTAGTTCTTTATAAGCAGGAACTTGAGATCTTTGCATGGCTAGGGCTAAATTTGCATCATTTTTCCAAGAAGGGAGAAAAACTTCTTCTCCCTTGTAATGATAAAAAATTATACTAGTATCTTTTACAACGCCTTCATTTAGTGCAATTAGGGTGTTAAAAATTTTAAAAGTAGAGGCAGGTAAAATGCGTTTGCTTGCTTTTTTAAAATCATTGCTATAGTAATTCTTACCATCATAAGCTATAAAAACTCCACTTTCATTGTAATCTTCAAAAAGATCTTTTAAATTTTCATTTGCCAAAACAAAAGAGCAAAAAAGACTAAAAAGCAAAAATATTTTTTTCATTGTTAAGCCTCATTGTGTTATTTATAATTAAAGCTTGATTTTAAAATTCAAATCTTGCAATCAAGCTTTTTTGTTGAGTATTTTTCTTAAGGCTAAAGAAGCTAGAGCAAGTCCAAAAGAAGCTGTTACGCCCATAAATGAACCAAGTTCTTTACAATGAGCTTCTTCATCTGAGAATACCACATCAAAATCCCCTTTAAAGCCTGATTTTCTAAGCTCATAGCGGAATTTTTTAGCTAGAGCGTCACCGTGTGTTTTAAAGATACTTGTGGTTTTAATGCGTGTTGGATCAAGTTTTCTAGCTCCACCAGTTGATGAGATAAAAATTTGCTTTTTTAAATCAACCAAGTTAGCTAAGGCAACTTTAGCGGGTATATCATCGATTGCATCGATGATAAGATCAAACTCGCTTAGATTAAAACTTTGCAAAAATTCATTGTCGATTTTACTCACTATACCTTTGGCGTTGTAAATACGTTCAAAAACCTTAGCTTTTTCTTCGCCTATGTTTTCGCTATGAAGTTGGCGGTTTTGATTAGTTGTTTCAAATCTATCTGCATCGATTAAAGTTAAATCACTAAAACCGCTTCTAAAAAGTGCATCTGTGCAAATTCCACCAACTCCACCTAAGCCACAAACTAAAACCTTAGTGTTTTGAATTTGAGCAAAATTTTCTTCATTAATAAGCCATTTTATACGCGTGTATCTATCCATTCTTTATCCATTTTTTGAGATTTTTTATTTGCTTATAAGCTGTGAGATCAAGCATTATAGGCGTGATTGTAGCATAACCTTGTTTTAAAAGTGCTATATCTGAATTTTTTTCATTTTCATGGTCAAGATTAGCAGCAGCTAGCCAGTAGTACTCCACTCCTCTTGGGTTGGTGTTAGAGTGTGCTTCATAGCTATAAATTCTTTTCCCTGCTTTACATACTTTTATGCCTTGAAAAGCTGTCTTGCTAGAAGGAAAATTGATATTTAGAAATTCTTTTTTGTCTAAAGGAAAACCATGATCGAAAATGTTTTTAACAATTTTTTTGGTAAGTTTTAATGCTAATTTAAAATCAAGTTCTTTTTGGTTATCCTGATAAAATTGAGACAAAGCAATGGCAGGAATTCCATGAAGTACAGCTTCCATTGCTCCTGCGCAAGTACCTGAGTAGGTTATATCTTCGCCTACATTGGCACCTTTATTGATCCCACTAATGACAAGATCAGGCAAGCGTTTTTTATATAAAGCATGCAAAGCAAGGTAAATACAATCAGCAGGTGTGCCATCATCGAGTTTGTAAAATCTCTTGCCCACTTTATGAAACCTTAATGGTTTAGTCAGTGTTATGGCATGCGAGCATGCTGATTTTTCGCTAGCAGGAGCTACAATGGTGATTTTAGCTTTAAAATGCTTTTTTAGCATTTTTATAAGCTTTTTTAGACCTTCACTTTCATAGCCATCATCGTTTGTTATTAAAATTTCTTTCATTTTTCTTCCTTTTGTTTCAATTTTAACACAAGTAATACAATAATTTTTATCTCTATATTGTTTTTTCATTTTTTAAATATTAAAATTACTGTTTAAATAAAATCAAAGGAATAGTGATGTCAAAACTTTTACTATTTAGTGCTTCAGGTTACAAAGATAGCACGTATTTAAGCCATACTAGAGAATTTATAGATGATTTTTTAAAAGAAAATTCTATGATTGATGAGGAAATTCTTTTTATCCCTTATGCAGGAGTTAGAAGAACTTATGATGCTTATGAAGCTAGGGTAAAAGAGGGTTTGAAAAAAGACAATATCAAATCTTTACATCATTTTGAAAATTTAAAAGAAGCGATTTTAAATGCAAAAGTTTTTTTGGTAGGCGGGGGCAATAGTTTTATGCTTTTACATAAACTGTATGAAAATGATTTGCTTGGAATTTTAAAAGAGCGTATTCAAAATGGAGCTTGTTATATAGGTTGGAGTGCAGGATCTAACATCGCAGGACTTAGCATAAAAACAACCAATGATATGCCTATAATCATGCCAAAAAGCTTTGATAGTTTAGGAGTTTTTCCTTATCAAATCAATCCGCATTTTATTAGTGGAAAAATTCCCGGACACAATGGCGAAAGTAGAGAAGAGCGTTTGGAGGAGTTTTTGCTGACTAATCCAAAAGACATTGTTTATGCTATACCAGAAGGTTCTGCTTTAAAAATGCAAGATGATAGCTTAGAAATTGTAGGTTATCATGATGTATTGAAACTAAGCCATCCTTTTAATGTGGAATATCTAAAAACCAATCAAATCGTTAAAGTATAAAGGAGAAAAATGCAAACTTTTTATCTTTTGGCTGCAGTTTTTGGGGTTGTGGCGGTTGTGTATTTGCTAATAAAAAAGGTAGAAACAAAAACAGCTTTAATTAGCGTTGGTTTTATTTTGTGTTTGATTTCTTTTAAACCTATTGAAGCATTAAGTGCTTTTACGCATGCTATGGTGCAGCCTGCTTTGATTAAAGCAATTTGTGCAAGTATGGGTTTTGCTTTCGTGATGAAAGTAACTCAATGTGATAAGCATTTGGTGAAACTACTCACAGCACCTTTAAAAAATGTAGGATTTTTCTTAATCCCACTCGCTTTTATGGTGACTTTTTTTATTGCTATTGCTATACCTTCAGCCGCAGGATGTGCAGCTGCGGTTGGTGCAACTTTAATACCGCTTTTAATGGCTTCGGGTATAAAACCTGCTATGGCAGCAGCAACTGTGCTTTGTGGAACTATAGGAGGAATTTTAAGTCCAGGTGTATCACATACGGCTTTGATTTCAGAAATTTCAGGGAAAAATATCCAAGAGATTGTTTTAACTCAAACCCCTAATGCGTTAACAGCAGGAGTGATTGTGATGGTTTCTTTAATGGTTATGGCGGTATTTTTTAAGGATTATCAAAAAGGGCAAGTTTTTGAAGCAGCCAATCACAACAAAAATCAAGAAGATATTGAAAAAGTAAATGTATTTTATGCACTAATGCCTTTGGTGCCTTTGGTTGTATTGATCATAGGCGCAAGTCCTTTGCATGAATATGAATTTTTAGCATGGACAAAACAAGTTGGAGTTGCTGAAGCTATGCTTTTGGGGGCGATCGTGGCTTTGGTGGTAACAATGAGTAAGCCTGATAATATTTTTAAAGAATTTTTTAACGGTATGGGAAAATCTTATGCGGAGATTATAGGGATTATTATAGCTGCAAGTGTTTTTGTTGCTGGTTTGAAAGCTTGTGGGGTGATTGATGTTATTATAGAATGGCTTAAAAATGAGCAGCATTATGTGCGTTTTGGTGGTACTTTTATACCGTTTTTAATGGCTATGGTAACAGGTAGTGGTGATGCTGCTGCTATGGCGTTTAACAAAGCTGTGACTATCCATGCGCAAGATCTTGGTTTTGATCAAGTAAAACTTGGCACTGCAGTGGCGATGTCCGCAGTACTTGGAAGATATCTTTCGCCTATTTTAGGAGCTTGCATTATTGTTTCAGCTATAGCAGGTGTAAGTCCTTTAGAGATTGTAAAAAGAACTGCTTTAGGTTGTGTTGTCTCGGTTGTTGTGATCGCTTTTGTGCTATTATAAATTTAAGCCTTTTAAGGCTTAAATTGATTTAGCAGCTAGAATGATGATTTCTTGTATAACTTTACTTGCTGCTTTTAAAGATTTAGCAGGCAAATACTCATAAATAGAGTGAAAATTATGTGCTCCGGTAAAGATGTTTGGGCAAGGCAGGCCTTTTTCTGAAAGTACGGCCCCATCATATCCTCCTCGCATAGGAATGATTTTGGTTTTGATGTTTAAATTTTCATAAGCTTGTAGAGCGAGTTTGATAGGTAAAGACTCGGTTGTTTTTAGACTATTAAAGACATTTTTATAACGATCATTTAATTTAATGTTTATTCTTTCTTCTCCATATAGTTTTTTGAAGCTATCATTTAGATCTTGCAAAAATTGCATTCTTTGTTTGTATTTTTCATCGTCAAACTCTCTAACGTCAATTTTTAAGGTAGTTTTAGCACTATTTCCTTTGAGTTCTTTAACCCAAAAATAACCTTCTTTATTTTCTGTATATTCAGGGGCTTCTCCTTTTGGAAGCATAGAGATGAATTGATGTGCTAAAAGCAAAGAATTGACTAGTTTTCCTTTGGCACTCATAGGATGGGCGGATTTGCCTATAAATTCCACTTCGCAATCTCCTGCATTCCAGTTTTCATAAATAAACTCACCAATTCCGCAGCAATCTAAACAGTAACCAAAGTCAGCGTCAATTTCTTTGATATCAAAGGCTTTAGCTCCTCTTAAACCTTGCTCCTCATCAGGTAGAAAGCAAGCATAAATATCACCATGTTTTATATCAGGATTTTTAACAAAAAACTCAAGCATATCCATGATGGCTGCAATGGCTGCTTTGTCATCTGCTCCGAGCAAGCTTGTGCCATCAGTATGAATGATATCATCTCCTATGTAGTTTTTAAGTTCTTTAAATTCACTTTCTTTTAAATAAAGATCTAAATCTTTGTTTAAGCATATATCTCCGCCTTCATATTTGGTGATTTGCGCTTTGGTGTCATTGCTTTGCTCCATACTTGTGTCTAAGTGTGCAAAAAAGGCTATTTTAGGAGCATTTGGAGTGTTGGCTGGTAAAAGAGCTGTTGTGATAGTGTTTTCTCTTCTTTTGATGTGGTTTAAACCTAGTTCTTGTAGTTCTTTTTCAAGTAATTTTGCAAGTTCCATTTGGTTGGGACTTGATGGCATGATGCCTTTAGCTCCATTTTCTCTGCTTGTTGTGGTGTTAATCTTGGTATAGTTTATAAATCTTTGAACAATATCCATAATATTTCCTTATGATTGAAATTTAGAAAATTATAACAATTCATTTTTTAAATATTTTATAAAGTTAAAAAAAGATTTTAAAGATGGTGCTTTTACTACTAAAGTAGTAAAAATATGCTAATATATTTATACTTTTTTATAAAAGGAGAGAATATGCAAAAAATAAAATTTGTAATGATATTGAGTGCAATGATGACATTCTTTATAGGGTGTTCTTTTAATGAGCAAATTAATCCTTTAGGTCGTTCTTTTGGTGCGATAGATGATGGAGATCCTTTGAATATAGGGGTAAATCCTACGCCACCAGCAAAACAAAAAACACCTGCTTTGGTTGAAGGTAAAAATTTAGTTCCGGCTGTGCCTTTAGAGCCACCACTAATAAAAACAAATACCTTTAAAGGAAATAATGCTATCAAAGGTCCTACTCCAAGATTAAAAGCAAACGGAAGTTTTAATGATGCTTCAGTTTTTGAAAACAGAGGATTTCCAAGCGATTTTGTAACCATTATGAATCCTAATGGAGCTGCGTTAACTGTATGGGCTTTAGCACCTGGTAATTGGATTTGGGGGTATAGTTTGTTTAATAGCAAGTCTTTTGGCGATGCAAGAGTTTGGCAGCTTATTGAATTTCCAAATGATTTTGTCATGATTAAAAATGCAAAAACCAACACTTGTTTAAATGCATACGGAAATGGCATAGTACACTACCCTTGCGATCAAAGCAACTATGCACAGTTTTGGAAACTTTTTGCAATGAGTAATGGGTCTTTCCAAATTCAAAATTTTGCTACTCAAAAGTGTATCCAAACGCCTGTAAAAGATGTCATGCGAGAATTTAATTTTAGTTTTTACAATATATATTTAAGTGATTGTGTAAAACATGGTGAGAAAAATTTAGATAGACAATGGTACATTACTGTGCCGACTTTTACGGCAAAAACGCCTTATATGGCAAAATAGGAGAAAATAATGAAAAAAATAATATTATCTTTTATTTTTAGTGCAAGTTTGGTTTTTGGTGCTTTAGATGATTATAATGTAGGAACATGGAATTTACAAGGTTCATCAGCAGCTACCGAAAGTAAGTGGAATATCAGTATAAGACAATTAGTGACAGGAGATAATCCTTTGGATATCTTAGCTGTGCAAGAAGCTGGGGTTTTACCAGCAACTGCTATGATGACTCCAAGACAAGTGCAACCTGTAGGAGTGGGAATTCCAATTCATGAGTATGAATGGAATTTGGGTTCTTTATCACGCCCTAATTCGGTTTTTATATATTACTCAAGAGTAGATGTTGGCGCTAATCGTGTGAATATGGCTATAGTAAGTAGAGTGCAAGCTGATGAGGTGATAGTTTTGCCTCCTCCAAGTGTAGCTTCAAGACCGATTATAGGAATTCGCATAGGTAATGATGTATTTTTTAGTATCCATGCTTTAGCAAGAGGCGGTAATGATGCAGGAGCTATTGTAAGTGCTGTGGATATGCATTTTAGAAATATGCCACAAATCAATTGGATGATTATGGGTGATTTTAACAGAACTCCTAATAATCTTTTTGGCTTACTTGATGCGGATTTAAGATCGCGCATTAATATCGTTTCGCCGCCTTCATTTACACAGACTAGTGGTAATGTTATTGACTATGCGGTAACAGGAAATTCAAATCAAGGTGCACTTTATACCCCTCCTGCTTTTGCTGCTGTTTTGGCATTAGCTGGTCTTAGAAGTTTTTTGGCTTCAGATCACTTTCCGGTAAATTTTAGAAGATTTTAGGAGTAAGCGATGAAAAAATATGTTTTTTTAATGTTAATGAGTTTAAGTTTTGTTTTTGGCGCAACTCCATCAAAAGGAGATTTGCCAGATTTCACTCCTATGTTTGCCATAAGATCTTTAGAAACGGGTATTTCTTTAAGTCCATTTAGAGAAAGTTCTAACAAATTAGAAGATCAAAATTGGATTTTGAGAGAAATTATATTAAGTGATGAATTAAAGCAAAAAGACACTTTAGCCGAAAAATTACCTTTTGGCTATGTGCAATTTGCAAACCCAAGTAATGATGATTTGTGTTTGGCTATCTTAGAAAGTGGTTTTTTTGGTGGAAAATCTTGCAAAGAAGATCTAAAAGATGGGAAATTAGAAACAGTTTTTTCTATCATGCCTACAACTACTTCGGCGGTACAAATTCGATCTTTGGTGTTAGGAGGTAGGGAGTGTATGGTCGTGTTTAATAACCCTCAAGTTCCTATTGAACAACGCTTTGGTATTCAACAATGCACTCTTGATGATCCAGCTTTATTTTTAGAACTTTATGAATTAATGTTTTTAACCCCTGCTATCGTTGAAGCAACTCCGCTTTATTAAATTAAACCCGCTTTTGCGGGTTTAAACTCTAAGTTAAAATTTGTTAGAATATTTTAAATTGTATTGTAAGGTAAGTTAATGAAAACCTTTTTAGTTTGTGCCTTAGAGCCTTCAGCAAATTTGCATTTAAAAGAAGTTTTAAAAGCTTATGAAAATGAGTATAAAGAATTTAATCTAGTGGGAATTTATGATGAGAGTTTGTGTAAAGAATTTGGTTTAAATTCCAAGCCACTTTATAGTTCACATGAGTTTAGTGCTATGGGTTTTATAGAGGTTTTGCCTCTCATTTTAAAAGCTAAAAGAGCCATAAAAGAGCTAGTAAATTTAAGTCTTACTCAAAAAATAGATGCGATTTTATGTATAGATTCTCCCGCTTTTAACATACCTTTTGCAAAAGCTTTAAAAAAAGCAAATTCTAAAGTAAAAAGAATTTATTATATCTTACCTCAAGTTTGGGCGTGGAAAAAAGGTCGTATACCTATCATAGAAAGTCATTTTGATGTGCTAGCTTCTATCTTGCCTTTTGATAGTGAGTTTTTTAGCAAAAGCACTTATGTAGGACATCCACTTTTAGATGAGATAAAAGAGTTTAAAAGCCAAGAAGATGTAAATTCTATACTTTCAAAAAATGATGATGAAAAAGTCATCGCTTTCTTACCGGGCTCGAGAAAAAGCGAAATAAAGCGTTTGATGCCTATTTTTAGAGAGTTAAGCACTAAATTTAAAGGTAAAAAAATCCTTTGTGTGCCAGAGTTTAATTTAAAAAGACTAGAAATTTACGGGAATGTGAGTAATTTTGAAATTCAAACTAATACCCCAAAAGTGCTTAAAAATGCTGATTTTGCTTTTATTTGTAGTGGTACAGCTACGCTTGAAGCGGCTTTGGTTGGCACGCCTTTTGTGCTTGCTTATAAAGCTAAAGCTATTGATGTATTTATCGCAAGATGTTTCGTGAAGCTTAAGCATATAGGCCTTGCAAATATTTTTTTAGATTTTGCAGGAAAAAGCGAGCTCAATCCTGAATTTTTACAAGAGCAAGTGAGTGTGAAAAATTTACATCAAGCTTATCTTAAATACGATTATAAGGCATTTTTTGATAAAGTAGATTTTTTAAAAGAATATTTGCAATTTGCAAGTGCAAAAAATTTGGCTAAAATACTTTATGAAATCAAACAAGGATAAATTATGCAAAAAGAACCTATGAGTAAATATGGCTATGAGAAATTAGAAAAAGAATTAGAGCATTTAAAAAAAGTTGAACGTCCAAAAGTGGTAGAAGAAATAGACATAGCAAGAAGCCATGGCGACTTAAAAGAAAACGCAGAATATCACGCAGCTAGAGAAAAACAAGCTTTCATAGAAGGCAAGATAGCAGAACTTGGAGATTTGATCTCAAGAGCGCAAATCATCGACCCATCTTCTTATGAGCACGATAGCGTGAAATTTGGCTCAACTGTGGTAGTAGAAGATTTAGACAGTGAAAAACAAAGCACCTATACTTTAGTAGGAGTTAATGAAGGAAATTTAGAAAAAGGTTATATTTCTATTAGTTCGCCTATTGCTAAAGCAATGCTTGGTAAAAAAGAAGGCGATGATTTTAAAGTATGTTTGCCAAAAGGTGAAAGTGAATTTGAAATCATCTCTATAGAATATAAAGCTTTGGAATTTTAATGCAAAAAAAAAGATATTTCGATTTTGTCGTTGAGTATTTTCCGTATATTTTTTTAATTTTTATTTTAGATACAAGTATTTCGCTATGGTGGAGTTATTTGACCTTTGAAAGAGAAATTTATGAATGGGTAATATTTAAGGCTATAAAAAATGTATTTATAGTGTTTATACTGGAAGTTTTTATCATTCATATATTTTTTCTTTTTTTTAAAGAAAGAGCTAAGTATATTGTATATTTTTTAGCAGCTTATGCTATCATTGCTTTTATATTGCAAGCTTATTTGCTAGTAAATTATTCTGCTAAATTCAACCCTATGTTTATAGATGTTTTTTCACAAATATCTCCAAAAGAAACATTAGAATTTATAGAAACCTATATTGATAAAAAATATTTTATTTTATGTCTCGCTTTTATTGTCTTGATAGGTGTATTTTTATATTTTTGCAAAAAAATAAAATTGAAACAATATGTAAAAGATAACACTATTAAAGTATTTCAAATAATATATATTTTAATAATTGTTGGTCTGTTTTTAGATTGTGCTAATAGATATTTTATAAAAAAACAAGGAGTTAATTCGATTGATAAGATCAATTTTTCATTTTTTATTGATATTCCGGAACAATTTTTAAGATATTATGGCGAAAATGGCATTTGGGCTGATTATAATTTTTATTTAAAAAACTATGAGAAAATCGCAAATGATTATAAAAATAGCATAGCTACTATATCTGAAAAAAGAATCCCTTGTGTGGTTTTTATTGTAGGTGAAAGCACTCAAAGAAATTATATGAGTTTATATGGCTATGATTTAAAAACTACACCAAATTTAGATACTTTAGAAAAAAATGGAAACTTGATTAAATTTAGTGACACGATATCGCCTTTTGCAAGCACTCAAGCTTCATTAAGAAGGGTTATGAATTTCTCAAATATAGAAAATGAGAAAAATTGGTACGATAGAATAAATATAGTGGATTTGTATAATTTAGCGGAATATAAGAGCATGTTTATATCTAACCACGAACCCCTATCAGGTCATACTAGTATAACTCGAGCTGTTGCTAGTAGAGCTAATAAAACTATATATTTGGATGAATTCACCATAGATGATAAAATTTTTACAAAACAACCAGATGGTGCAATGTTGCCATATATAAAAAATGCTAGTAATATTTATGATTTTTTTGTAATTCAGCTAATGGGTACGCATTTTAAGTATGATAGAAGATATGATAAAAGCTATGCTAAATTTGATGCAGATAATATTAACAATAGAAATCTTGGGCTCGAAGAAAAAAAAGTGGTAGCCAACTACGCAAACGCAGTTCTTTATAATGATTATTTTATTAATGAAGTTTTTAACTTGTTTAAAGATAGGGAAGCGATTATTGTTTATATTAGTGATCATGGTGAAAGTGTCTATGAGTACAGGGATAAAGCAGAACATTTTGTAACTTCAAGATTTACCGCTGAAATTCCGTTCTTTTTTATAGTTAGTGATAAATTTAAACAAAATAATCCAGAATTATTAAATAAAATAGTCAAAGCCAAAGATAGACTGTTTATGACAGATGATTTGATTCATACAATGGCAACCGTTGGGGGTATTCAAGTTAAGGATTATGAAGAAAGTAGAGATGTATTAAGCGAAAAGTTTAATCTTAATCGCATTAGATTTTTTAATGGTGAAGCAGATTATGATAAAATATTAAAATATGAGAAAGCAAAATATTGATCTATATTAAAAACAAGGCTATTTTTATTGCTGATGCGCATGAAAATGAGAATAGGCGTGGTTTTTGGGAGTTTTTACAAGCCTTAAAACAAAAAAAACTTCAAACTCCTCAACTTTTTTTAATGGGTGATATTTTTGATCTTTTAGTGTATGAAGTAAAAGCCACGCATGAATTTGCAAAAGCTTATATAGATTTACTTGAAGAACTTGCCGATGAGATTGAAATCATTTATTTAGAAGGCAATCATGATTTTAATTTGGCTAAATTTTTTAAAAAAGTGAAAGTTTTTAACATAAACCAGCAACCCGTGCTTTGTGAATTTCAAGATCATACACTGGTAAAATTGGCTCACGGGGATATCTTCTTAAAACCTTTTTTACAGTTTTGTTTGAAGAGTTTAAGGAATTCTTTTTTACTACGCATTTTAAATTTTTTAAACATCATTAGCAAAGAAAAAATCACCCAAACAATTTTAAAAAAACAATACAAAAAACAGCTTACTAGAAAAATTCCTCATTTTTCTTCTATGGTGAAAGAGCGCCTAAAGCATTATGGTGCTGCCTTTGTGATCGAAGGACATTATCATCAAGATCTTTTTTTGCAAGAAGAAGATGTAAAATATCTAAATTTACCCACTTTTGCATACAAGGAAAGTTTTTTTATAGTAGAATACAGTTCAGAAATCAGATTTCATAAAATAGAACTTAAGGAGGCATAATGTTTGATGAGAATGTCGTTAAAACAGGTTCAAATGAAATGGAACTTGTTGATTTTCGCATCTTTAAGCAAGGCCAAGATAAAGTCTATGAGGGAATTTATGGTGTGAATGTTTCTAAAGTTAGAGAGATCATTAAAATTCCTTTCTTGACTGAAATTCCAGGAGTGCCTGAGTATGTTGAAGGTATCTTTGACCTTCGTGGTGTGGTAATTCCTGTGATTAACTTAGCTAAGTGGATGCAAATTCAAGAACCAGAAATGACAAATATAAAACCTAGGGTAATCATTACTGAGTTTAGTAATGTATTAATCGGTTTTATCGTACATGAGGCAAAAAGAATTCGCAGAATTAATTGGAAAAATATTGAGCCAGCTACTTTTGCAACAAGCGCAGGTAGTTTAGATAAGGGTAAAATTACAGGTGTAACTAAAATCGAAGGCGATGAGGTATTGTTGATTTTAGACTTAGAAAGCATTGTGCAAGAACTTGGAATTTATACCCCGCAAACTGATATTGAGGATGATAAAATCCAAAAAATTGAAGGTATGGCACTAGCGCTTGATGATAGCTCTACTGCAAGAAAGCTCGTAAAAGACTTGTTAAATAAAATCGGCTTAAAAGTTGTAGAGGCTAAAGATGGCGCAGAGGGTCTGCAAAAACTAGAAGAATTGCATAATACTTATGGCGATGATTTGAAAAAGCAGCTAAGAATTATCGTAAGCGATGTAGAGATGCCACAAATGGATGGTTTCCACTTTGCAGCTAAAGTAAGAGAAGATGAGAGATTTAAAAATATCCCTATCGTATTTAACTCTTCTTTATCTAATGAATTTATGAGTGATAAAGGTGTTAAAGAAGCAGGCGGTGAAGGGTATTTGGTTAAATTTAACGCAAGTGATTTCTTTGCTGAAATTTCTCGTGTTATTAAAAAACATGAAAAAGGTGAGGAGTAAAAATGGAAGATATTCAAGAAATACTTGAGGATTTTTTAGTTGAAGCCTTTGAATTAGTCGAGCAAATTGACCATGATTTGGTTGAATTAGAAGCAAATCCTGAAGACTTAGAACTATTAAATAGAATTTTCCGTGTTGCACATACTGTTAAAGGTTCATCAAGCTTTTTAAATTTTGATGTTCTAACAAAACTTACTCATCACATGGAAGATGTTTTAAATAAAGCAAGACATAATGAACTTAAAATTACTCCTGAAGTAATGGATGTGGTTTTAGAGTCTATTGATATGATGAAGACTTTATTAAATTCTATTAGAGATAATGGAAATGATACAGCTATTGGGCTTGATATTGCTCCAATTTGCGCAAGATTGACAGCTATTTCAGAAGGTGAAAGTTTAGAATCTGTTGCACCGGTTAAAACCGAAGAGGTAAAAGAAGAAGTTAAAGAAGAGCCAAAAGCTGAAGAGCCTGAAGTAGATGTGAATAAACTAAGCGATGATGAAGTGGAAGCAGAGATCGAAAGACTTTTAAAAGTAAGAAAAGCAGAAGATCAAGCAAGACGCGCAGAAAAGAAAAAAACACAAGAAACCAAAGCAGCTCCTGCTAAAGCAGCTCCGCAAGCACAAGGTGCAACTGCTGAGAAAAAAGTTCCTGCAGCAGGTGGTGGAAGCAGCGGTGCAAATATGGATCAGACCATTAGGGTTGAAGTAAAAAGACTTGATCACTTGATGAATTTAATTGGTGAGCTAGTATTGGGTAAAAACCGCTTGTTAAAAATTTATGATGATGTTGAAGAAAGATATGATGGTGAAAAATTCTTAGAAGAATTAAATCAAGTTGTATCACAGCTTAGTATCGTTACAACAGATATTCAACTTGCGGTAATGAAAACAAGAATGCAGCCTATTGCAAAAGTTTTCAACAAATTCCCAAGAGTTGTACGTGACTTGGGTCGTGAGCTTGGTAAACAAATGGAGCTTGAAATTTCAGGGGAAGAAACCGAACTTGACAAGTCAATTGTAGAAGAAATTGGCGATCCGATTATGCATATGATTAGAAATTCATGTGACCATGGTATCGAAGATCCAGCAACACGTGCAGCAAATGGTAAGCCAGAAAAAGGAACAGTTAATCTTAAAGCTTACAATGAAGGAAACCACATTGTTGTTGAAATTGCAGATGATGGTAAAGGTTTAGATGCAGATGCATTAAAAGCAAAAGCAATAGAGAAAAACTTAATCACAGAGCGTGAAGCAGATCAAATGAGCGACAAAGAAGCATTTGCGTTGATTTTCAAACCAGGTTTCTCAACCGCTGCTAAGATTACTAATGTATCGGGTCGTGGCGTTGGAATGGACGTTGTTAAGACAAATATTGAAAAATTAAATGGTGTAATCGAGATTGATAGTGAGCTTGGAAAAGGCACTGTGATGAAGCTTAAAATTCCACTTACTTTAGCGATTATTCAATCACTACTTGTGGGTACGCAAGAAGAATTTTATGCAATTCCACTTGCAAGCGTTCTTGAAACTGTTAGAGTGCCAATTGATGATATATACACCATTGAAGGCAAAAATGTATTGCGCTTAAGAGATGAAGTTTTATCTCTAGTAAGACTTTCAGATGTTTTTGGTGTAAAACAAGTGCTTGAAAATACTGATCAAACTTATGTGGTTGTTATTGGTGTGGCAGAAAGCAAATTGGGTATCATAGTTGATACTTTAGTGGGTCAAGAAGAGATTGTTATTAAATCTATGGGTGAATACTTGCAAAACATCCAAGGTATAGCAGGAGCAACTATTCGTGGAGATGGTAGAGTTACATTAATCATCGATGTTGCAGCTATGATGGATATTGCAAAAGAAATCAAAGTAGATATTAAAGCTCAAATTGAATCACAATCTAAAAAAACGGTTAAAGAAAAACCAAGCGATTATACCGTGCTTATAGTAGATGATTCTAAGATGGATAGAAATATCATGCAAAAATCATTAGAACCACTAGGAGTAAGCATTATAGAAGCAACTAACGGTGTAGAAGCTTTAAACACAATCAAATCAGGCGAGCATGATATTGATGCAGTGCTTATTGATATCGAAATGCCAAGAATGGATGGTTACACTTTAGCAGGTGAGATTAGAAAATATTCTAAATACAAAAACCTTCCGCTTGTTGCAGTAACTTCAAGAACTAGTAAATCAGACCGTTTAAGAGGTGTGGAAGTAGGAATGACTGAGTATATTACTAAGCCTTACTCTCCAGAATACTTAGAAAATGTAGTTAGAAAAAATTTAAAACTAGGATAAGAAGATGAATGATAAATTAAGCCAGGTTTTGCAAAAACAACAAGCGCAAATTGCAGAACCAGATGTGGATAAAGAAGAGGATATTATTCAGCTTGTTGGTTTTGTGGTAGGAGATGAGGAATATGCTATTCCAATTCTTAATATCCAAGAGATTATTAAACCTATAGAGTATACTAGGGTTCCAAGCGTACCTGATTATGTATTGGGTGTGTTTAATATGAGGGGTAATGTAATGCCTTTGATTGATCTTGCAAAAAGATTTAATCAAGGTGGTTCAAAAATGACACCTCAAACAAGATATATTGTTTTAAAGGGTATAGCAAATGGCAATCAAACTCCTGCAGGTAATGCGGGATTTGTGATAGATAGACTAACAGAGGCTATCAAAATTCACAGAAGCAGAATTGATCCGCCGCCTGAAACTTTATTGAAAGAAAAAGGTATGATTTTTGGTATAGGAAAAAGAGAAGAAAATATCTTAACTATATTAAAAGCTGAAGCTTTGTTAAAGCGTGAGTTTTGATGATAAAGCTTTGTGCCTTTGATTTTGATTCTACGCTAATGGATGGAGAGACCATTGATATTTTAGCAGATGAATATAATGTTGGTGATGCTGTAAAAGCGATCACCAACAAAGCAATGAATGGTGAACTTGATTTTTTTGAAAGCTTAAGTGCGAGAGTGGCCTTGCTAGAAGGTATGCCAATCGAGCAAGTAAAAAAATGCTGCGAAAACTTACCCTTGATGAAAGGCGCTAAAGAATTATGTGAGTATTTAAAAAGCAAAGATATAAAAATCATTGTTTTTAGTGGCGGTTTTCATGAAGGAATCGATTTATTACAAGATGAACTTCAATTTGATTTTGGCTATGCTAATTTTTTACATCAAAAAAATGGTTTTTTAACTGGAAAAGTAGGTGGAGAAATTATGTTTAGCGACTCAAAAGGCATTATCCTACAAAGAGTAAAAAGGTTTTTAAATTTAAAAACAGAAGAAATAATGTGTGTTGGCGATGGGGCTAATGATATTTCTATGTTTAAAGAATGTGGTTTAAAAATAGCCTTTTGTGCCAAAGCAATTTTAAAATCTCATGCAGATATTTGTATAGACAAAAAAGATTTAAAAGAGATAATAAAGGTAATTCAATGAAACAATTTTCTTTATGGTGTGATTTTATAGAAAATGAATTTTTAGATCATGGGTTTTTGGATTTAATCCAGTCAAAAACAATTAATGGTGCCACATCAAATCCTGCAATTTTTAAAAACGCAATTCTTAATTCAAATGTTTACAAAGAAAAAATCAAAAAACTAAATATGCAGGATAAAAAATCTTTGTATGAACACCTAGCGATAGAAGATATCGCTAAAGCTGCAGACAAACTCGCTGTGAATTATTATGAAAATAACGATGGTTTTATTAGTATTGAAATTGATCCAAGGCTAAAAGATAGCACAAGCTTATCTTTGGCTGAAGCAAAAAGACTATACACACAAATTGCCAAAGAAAATGTGATGATGAAAATTCCTGCTACTGAAGCTTCTTATGAGGTAATGCAAGAATTGATGAAAAATGGTATTAGTGTAAATGCAACTTTGATTTTTGATTTTGAGCAAACTAAAAAGTGTTTTGAAGCTTTGAGTTTAGGATTAAAAGAGTTTAGAAAAAATAACATTGCGGCAAGAAAAGAACCACAAGCTGTGATTAGTATTTTTGTAAGCCGTTTTGATAGGCTTTTAAATCATCAAGTTCTAGATAAAAACTATATAGGAATTCTTACAGCAACTAAGGCTTATAATTATATCATCAAGCAAGAAGAAGCTAACATTAGAGCATTGTTTGCTAGTACTGGGGTAAAGGGTGATGATTTAGAAAAAGATTATTATATTAAAGAGTTGTTATACGATAAAGCTATCAACACTGCACCTTTAGATGCTATCATGGCTTTTAAAGGTAAAGCGCTTGTATTTAAAGAGCCTTTGAAAGATGAGTGTATAGAGAAAAAGCTCAATGCAAATATTTCAAAAGATGCTTTAAGTAAAGCTTGTAAAGATTTGCTTGATGATGGTTTAGAACAATTTTGTATCGCATATGAAGATATTTTAAAATCTTTATAAACTTATTTAGATATAATTAGCGTTTATTTTTTTAGAAAGGAAACAGATGTTAGAAGGTATCGTTAGAGAGAGTATCGGTAGAAAAGCTGCTAAAGCTTTAAAAAGAGATGGTTATCTAATCGCAAACATCTACGGAAAAGGATTAGAAAACATCAATGCTGCTTTTAAAGTAAATGAATTTATTAAAGAAGTACGCAAAAAAACCACTTTAGCTTTTGATGTAAAAGTTGGAGATAAAGTATTAAACGTTGTAGTGGTAGATTACCAAAAAGATCCTGTAACAGCAGAATTAAAGCATGTGGATTTAAAAGTAGCACAAAAAGGTGTTATTTCTAAATATATGGTTCCTGTAAAAATCGTAGGAACTGCAATGGGTCTTAAAAATAAAGGTGTTTTAATCCAATCAAAAAGAAGATTAAAAGTAAAATGTGCAGCTGAAAACTTACCAAATTATTTTGAATTAGATGTTACTAAGCTTGATGTAGGTGATGCACTTTTAATTCGTGATGTAGTTGTACCTGAAGGTGTAACTATGGTTGATGCTGATAGAGTAGCTGTAGTTGGCGTAGAAAAAGCAAGATAAAATGACCTTAGTCGTAGGACTTGGTAATATAGGAGAACAATACGAGCAAACTAGACATAATGTCGGTTTTATGCTGATTGACTTGCTTATAGAAGATTTGGAAGTAACAAAACTTTCAAATGCTAAATTTAAAGGAGAACTTTTTAAAAGTTCTTCTACTCTTTTTTTAAAACCTTCCACTTATATGAATCTATCCGGAGAAAGCGTTAAAGCAGTTAGTGAATACTACAAATGCGATAGAATTATCGTAATCCATGATGATATTGACTTAAATTTAGGTGCATTGAAATTTAAAATGGGCGGATCAAGCGGTGGTCATAATGGGCTTAAAAGTATTGATAGTCTTTGTGGGAATGCTTATGAGAGAGTACGTATAGGTGTGGGAAAAGGCCAAGATGTGGTTTCTCATGTTTTGGGTAAATTTAAGCAAGATGAAAAAGAAAGTTTAGCTAAGGTTTTAGAACATAGTAAAAAAGCTTTATTTGAACTTTTAGATTCTAATATAGAAAAAATTGCTTCGAAATATTCTTTAAAAAGTTAGATAATGAGTATTTTTTTTCGTTATATTTCATCTTTATATCTTAAATCATTTTTTATCTTATTTTTTTCTTTAACTTTTTTCTTTGTAGCTATTGATTTTTTACTTAATTTTAATAGATTGCCAAAAAGTGCAAATTTGGAATTATTATATATCTTTTTTTTAACATGTTCAGCAGCTTCTTATATACTACCTTTAGCTATAGTTCTTGCTTTGGTTTTATGTGTATTTAACATGATACGCTCAAATGAATTTGTGAGTTTGTATGCTTTGGGTTTAAGTAAAAACCAAGTGATTTTGTACCCTTTTATTTGGGCGATGTTTTTTTGTTGTGTTTATGTAGGCCTAAATTTCACTCCTTTTGCTTATGCAGATGAATATAAAAGTAATATTTTAAAACGAGGTGTTGTAGATAGAGAAGGAGGGGAGATTTTAATCAAATACAATAATAAATTTATTTATATAGAAAAAACAAGCTCTCAAACTCTATACAATGTAAAAATTTTTGATGTAGATGATCTAAACATACAAAGCATAACCCAAGCAAAAAGTGCTAAATTTGATGGAAACTCTTGGAATTTAAATAATGCTAAGGCAACAAATATTCCAAAGGACTTGGTTGTTTCAAAAGAAGGCTTAAGCATTGAAGAATTTCAAAATATCAAAGGCTTGGAGGATTTTTCTCCAAAGATACTAGAGCGAATTTCTCTTATAGATACTAAGCCTTCATATTCTATTTTAGATGCTTTAGAAAGCATGTTGATTTTTGCAAAACAAAATATCTCAACCAATACGCTTAGAAGTAGCTTGTATTCTTTGATACTTACACCTTTTTTTGCGCCTTTTTTAATGCTTATTGTGTATTATTACTTTCCTTTAACCGCAAGATTTTTCAACCTTGCGCTTTTGGCTTTTGTATTTTTTGTATGCATTCTTTTGGTTTGGGGAATGTTGTTTTTATTCACAAGATTAAGTGAAAATGAAATTTTACTTCCAGAGCTTGGTATAATGTTACCGGTGTTTATTTTGATGAGTATAGGAAGTTTTTATTATATTAAACACAAATAACTAAAAAAAGGTTTTTTATGGATTATTTTAAATTAGCAAAAGAATACAACACTCCTTTTTATATTTATGATTTTGATAAAATCAAAGAGCGTTTTACAATGCTAAAAGATGCTTTTAAGGCAAGAAAATCTCAAATTTTTTATGCTGTAAAAGCAAATTCTAATTTAAGTGTTTTAAAGTTTTTGGCTTCTTTAGATAGTGGGTTTGATTGTGTTAGTGCAGGGGAAATTTATAGAGCGTTAAAAGCAGGAGCGAAAAATTATAAAATTATTTTTAGCGGTGTAGGTAAAGGTGCAGATGAATTAAAATACGCATTAGAGCAAAATATATTATATATTAATTTAGAAAGTCAAGAAGAAATGCTGCTTCTAGAGCAAATTGCAAAAGAAAATCAAAAAGTTGCGCGTATAAGTATAAGGGTAAATCCCAATGTAGATGCAAAAACTCATCCTTATATTTCTACAGGTTTGCATGAAAATAAATTTGGTGTAGATATAGAAAATGCTAAAAAAATGTATATTTATGCGAAAAATTCAGCCTATTTAGAACCTGTTGGTGTGCATTTTCATATAGGATCTCAAATTCTTGATATTAGTAGTATTCATGAAGCTTCGATTATTGTTGCAAAATTAGTAAGAGAGCTTTTAGCTCTTAAAATTAATATCAAATTTTTTGATATTGGCGGTGGCTTAGGAGTTTGTTATAAAGATGAGCAAGAGCCTAGTTTATATGATTATGCTCAAGGAATTTTATCAAGTTTGCATGGACTTGATGTGTGTATAGGTATGGAGCCTGGAAGATTTTTGGTTGCGAATGCAGGTGAGTTTGTGACTAAAGTTTTATATGAAAAATTTAATGAGAAAAAACGTTTTGTTATTGTTGATGGTGCGATGAATGATTTGCTAAGACCAAGTTTATATAGTGCTTATCATGAAATCGAACTTTTGGGCGCAAATAGCGAGGAAAGTCTTTGTGATATTGTTGGTGGGGTATGTGAAAGTGGGGATTTTCTAGCCAAAGATCGAAGTTTGGCTAAAACTCAAGCAGGAGATTTGATTGTAGTAAAAAGTGCTGGAGCGTATGGTTTTAGCATGAGCAGTAATTATAATTCACGCAACAGAGTTTGTGAGCTTGCGCAAGAAAATGGTGTGGTTAGAATGATTAGAAAAAGAGAAAGTTATGAGGAGCAGGTTGCTTTAGAACTTGAGTATTTAAAGGAATGAAATGTTATTTTTAGATGTACAAGGGACTTTGATATCAGATCATGATAAAAGTCCTATAGATGGTGCTTTAGAACTCATTAGTTCTTTGAATAAAGCAAAAATTCCTTATGTGGTAATCACCAATAATACTAAAAAATTAGATTTTTTAAATTACTTGCAAAATTTGGGTTTTGAAATCGATGAAAAAGCATATATTGATCCTTTTAGTGTTTTAAAAGATCATCTTAAACCTTGTAAAATAGCAGCTTTTGGGGCGAAAGAATTTTTGGATTCACTTCAAAATTTAGGCTATGAACTTGATTTTAAAAATCCGCAAGCTTTTTTGGTAGCAAGTTTTGATGATTTTAAATTTCAAGATTTTGCTAATATGATTGAATATGTAAAAAATGGTATTAAAGCTATTGCAATGCATGAGGGCAGTATATATAAGAAAAACTCAAAATTATACCCTGGCGTAGGTAGTATTATGGCGATGCTTAAAAATACACAAGAGTTTGAATATAGTGTTATTGGCAAACCAAGTAAAGCTTTTTATCAGAGTGCTTTAAAGTTATTAAAACTACAAAATGAAAATGCAAGTTTTGAAAATACTTTGATCATCAGTGATGATTTTAAAGGAGATTTGCTTGGTGCGTATGCACTTGGTATGCAAACAGCTTTGGTTTTAAGTGGTAAAATTTCTAACACCCAAGGTTTAGATACAACTAAACTTAATTTTGTATATGATAGTATTAAGGATTACTACGTATCGAGGTTTAAATGAAAGAGATAGAAAAATTACGAACTAAGATCGATTCTATTGATGATAAAATCTTGACCTTATTAAACGAAAGAATGCTTTATGTTAAAGACATAGGTATAATTAAGCAAAATTTGGGTGGGAGTATTTATAGGCCTGAGCGCGAAAGAGCTATTATTAATAGGTTGAAAAATAACAACAATGGTTTGTTAGATCAAAATGCCATTGAAGCAATTTATCAAGAAATTTTTGCTGTCTCTAGAAATTTAGAAAAACCTCAAAATATAGCTTATTTAGGACCTGAAGGAAGTTATACACACCAAGTAGCAAGAACACGTTTTGGTGCGATGAGTCATTATATTGCCCTTGCAAATATTGAAGATGTTTTTAAAGAATTAGCCCACAAAGAAGCAAAATACGGAGTAGTACCAATTGAAAACAATACTGCAGGTGCAGTGGGTGTGACACTAGATTGTCTTGGTAAATATGAAGAGGTAAAAATTTTTGCTGAAATTTACATGGATATTCATCATTCTTTTGTAAGTATGAGTGAAAATTTAAAAGATATCAAGCGTATATATTCTCACCCACAAGGTTATAATCAGTGTAGAAATTTTTTAGAAAGCCATGATTTAAGCGAAGTGGAGTTTGTCGCGAGTAAATCTACAGCCCACGCGGCTTATTTAGCTTCGCAAGATTTTACTTCGGCTGCAATTTGTTCTAAAATTGCTGCAAAGCTTTATAATGTGCCTGTTTTATTTGAAACTATTGAAGATAATTTGGCTAATCGTACTAGATTTTTGATTTTAAGTGATATTAAGATCCCGCAAATGTCAGGTTGCAAAACTTCTATTTTAGCGCTTGCTGCACATAAACCTGGTGGACTTAGTGATTTATTGTATGAGTTTAAAAAAGAAGGGATTAATTTAACTAAATTAGAATCACGTCCAGTAAAAGCAAGAGAATTTGTGCATAGTTTTTATATTGATTTTGAAGGTCATATTGATGATGAGCGTGTTCAAAGGGTTTTGAAAAAAGCAGATCATATAAAATGGCTTGGGTCTTATTTGTCAGGAGAAAGCAATGCAATTTAATCCTTTTTTAAAAGCAATTAAAACCTATGAAAGTGGCAAGGATATAGATTTAATCGCTAAAGAATATGGCTTAAATGAGGTGATTAAGCTAGCTAGTAATGAAAATCCCTATGGGGTTAGTCCTAAGGCTAAAAGGGCTATTATAGATCATGCGCACTTGGCTTATTTATATCCTGATGATACTATGAGTGAATTAAAACAAGCCTTGGCAAAACGTTACAACATCTTAAATGAAAACATCATTATAGGCAGCGGAAGCGATCAAATCATAGAATACATTGTGCATGCAAAATTAGATCATTCTAAAGCATATTTGCAATGTGGGGTTAGTTTTGCTATGTATGAAATTTATGCGAAACAATTAGGGGTTAAAGTGTATAAAACTCCAAGTTTAACCCATGATTTAAACGAGCTTAGTGAGCTATACCAAAAACATAAAAATGAAATAAAAGTGATTTTTTTATGTTTACCAAATAATCCTTTAGGAGAATGTCTAGATGCAAATGCAGTTTTTGAATTTTTAGAAAATATTGATGATGATTGTTTGGTAGCAATTGATGGGGCATATAATGAATTTGCTGCATTTAAAGATGATAAAAAGCGTATTGATCCTAAAGAATTAATCCATAAATTTCAAAATGCAGTATATCTAGGAACCTTTTCTAAGCTTTATGGTTTGGGTGGTATGAGAGTGGGTTATGGTATAGCTTGCAAGGAAATTATCAATGCATTTTATAAATTAAGAGCACCTTTTAATGTGACTAATTTGAGTTTAAAAGCTGCTGTTGCTGCGTTAGATGATGATGAGTTTGTGCAAAAAACTTTGGAAAATAATTTTTCACAAATGAAATTTTATGAAGATTTTGCTAAAAATTATCAAATTCGATACATTCCAAGCTATACAAATTTTATTACCTATTTTTTTGATGAAAAAAATAGCACAGATTTATCTGAAAAACTGCTTAAAAACGGTATAATAATAAGAAATTTACAAAGTTATGGTTTAAATGCTGTGCGTATAAGTATAGGTACAGAGTATGAAAATTCAAGGTTTTTTGAAGAGTTTTCTAAAAATTTTTAGTTTGTAGGAAATAAATGGATTATAAAACTATACTGCACCAAGTAGGTCAGCTTTATCAAAATTTAAGTTTAAGACAGCGTATTATTATTGCTGCTTCTATTGTTGTTGTAGTTGGATTTTTAGTATTTTTAACCCTTTTTAGAAGCGGTTCTACAGTAGCTAGTGAGGCTGGATATTCGGTACTATTTGAAAATGCTAATACTAGTGATTCAGCGATGATAGTAACGCAGCTTGAAAAAAGTGGGGTTCCTTATATTTTGCGTAATGAAGGAACTATTTTAGTGCCTAATGATCAAGTATATAAACAGCGTTTAGCTATTGCTTCTGCAGGGTTATTACCAAAGGATAATAAAGTAGGCTTTGAGCTTTTTGATAAACAAGAATTCGGCGCAACCGAAGCTGAACAAAAAGTAAAATATCAAAGAGCATTAGAAGGTGAACTTGCTAGAACGATTGAAAGTTTAGAACCTATCCATAGTGCCACAGTGCATATTGCTTTTGCTAAAGATACACTTTTTACCCAACAACAAGTCCCACCAACTGCTTCAGTAGCTTTGACGATAAAAGAAGGTTTAAAGCTTAATAAAAAGCAAATTATGGGGATTAAAAACTTAATTGCTTCTTCAGTGACAAAACTTACCCCTGAAAATGTAAAAATCATGGATCAAAAAGGTATTCCTTTAGATGATGAGGGTGCTTTTGAGAGTGATTTGATCGCTGCTCAAATTAAATATAAAAGAGATCAAGAGTACGAACTAGAGCAAAAAATCGTTGCTTCTATTGCTCCATTTGCGGGTGGTTATGATAGAGTAGTGGCAAAGGTTAGTATTGATTATGATTTTTCTAAAGAAGAATCACAAAGTGAAGTATATGATCCAAACACGGTCGTGCGTAGTGAGCAAACTTTAGAAGAACACAAAGAAGGCTATAAAGATAAAGAAATTCAAGGTGTACCAGGTGCTGTTTCAAACATCGGTCCTGTAGAGGGTTTAGATGATAAAGGTGCACGCGAGGTTTATACTAAAAACCAAACTACAACTAATAATGAAATTTCCAAAAAAATCACCAACACCACTAAGCAATTTGCAACGATTAAAAGAATTTCTGCAGCCGTTGTAGTAGATGGAAAATACAAAGTAATTACTGATGATCAAGGAAATATCACAAACGAATATATTCCTTTGAGTGATAAAGAAATTCAAGCTATTGAAAATCTTACCAAAGGTGCGATTGGATTTAATCTTGCTAGGGGTGATGCAGTTGAAGTTAATAACTTAGAGTTTCATAGAACAGTCAAGGTTGAAAACAAGGTTCAAACTTTTTATTCTAAATTTGTGGAACCATTTATCCCACCTGTTAAGTATGTCTTTGCCGCGATTTTACTTTTTATCTTTTACAAAAAAGTTATCGTTCCATTTTCACAAAAAATGCTTGCAGATATCAAGCTTGAAGAAGAGATGGAAGGTAAAGACGGACAAATCATTGACGAGGCTGAAGATGCCATTGAAAAATTCAATGCTGCACGTAAGAAAGTTGAAGAACAACTTGGCTTTGGAGATAATTTTGATGAAGATGCGCTTCAGTATGATGTTTTACTTGAAAAATTAAGGGCTGTGGCGAATGAAAAAGGTGAAGAAGTTGCGCTATTGTTACAAAAGCTTGTAGAAAATGAAGCTGAATTTGGTGAGAAGGATATCTAATGATAAAGCTTAGCGAAGAACAAAAAATGGTCTATGATGACCTTTCTATGCCAGAAAAGGTTGCGATATTTTTAATTCAATTAGGAGAAGATGTAACGACAGTTTTGTTTTCTCATATGGATATTAATGTCATTACAGAAATCTCACGTTATATTGCTTTGGCGAAAAATGTTGATAAACCTGTAGCTACGGCAGTATTAGAAGAATTTTATACTTTATTGCAGTCAAACCAGTATTTAAAAAGCGGTGGTTTGGAATATGCAAAAGAAATTTTATTTAGAACTTTTGGTCCTGAAATTGCCAATAAAATTTTGGAAAAACTTACCAAAAGTATGGAAAACAACCAAAACTTTGCTTATCTTTCACAAATCAAACCACAACAACTTGCAGACTTTATCATTAAAGAGCATCCACAAACCATTGCATTGATTTTGGCGCATATGGAAACTACTCAAGCGGCAGAAACTTTAGAGTATTTTAGCGATGAATTAAGAGCTGAGGTTGTGATTAGAATGGCAAATCTTGGAGATATTTCACCTTCAATCATCAAAAGAGTATCTGCTGTACTTGAAAGCAAACTCGAAAGTCTTACTTCTTATAAGGTTGAAGTGGGTGGTCCAAGAGCTGTTGCTGAAGTACTTAATCGTTTGGGGCAAAAAGCTTCTAAAACAACACTTTCTTATATTGAACAAAGCGATGAAAAACTTGCTACAACCATTAAAGATTTAATGTTTACATTTGATGATATTTCTCAACTTAGTACCAATGCAATTAGAGAGGTTTTAAAGGCTGCTGATAAGCGTGATTTGATGATAGGTTTAAAAGGTGCAAGCGAGGATCTAAAGCAAAAATTTATGGCAAATATGTCTACGCGTGCAGCTGAAGCTTTTGTAGAAGAAATGGGATTTTTAGGTGCAGTACGTGTTAAAGATGTAGAAGAAGCACAAAGAAAAGTGGTGGAAGTGGTGCAAAAACTTGCAGAACAAGGTCTTATCCAAGTGGGTGAGGCTGATGAGATGATAGAGTAAAAGCATGGCTAAATTAACCAATGTGATCTCACCTGATAACATCTCATCTCATGTAGTTGAGGGTTATCATTTTAAAGTTATAAGTGAAGTAAACTCTAATGAAGAGCCAAAAGCAGAAGAAGCCCAGGTTCAAACACAAATAACATCTTCTACAAATACCCCGCAAACAGAAGAAATTCAAAATGTAGAGGTTGTATCACAACCACAAATTCAACCCGATTTTGTAGAAGATTTACTTAAAAAAACTGATGAAATGTCAGGAAATATCATCAAACTTCAAATGCAAATAGAAAGCCAAGAAGCTGAATTTAATAACCGCTTAAACACAGAATTAGAACATGCAAAAGAAAAATTTATCAAAGAAGGTTATGAAGAAGCGCAAAAGAATTTTGAAAATGAATTAGAAGCTTTGAAGGAAAAATACTTAAAAAGCGTGGAAAAACTCGAAAATACAGTGCAAACTTTAAATGAGTTTTTATCTAAAAACGAAAAAGAATTAGCAGACACTGCGGTGGTAATAGCCAAAGAAGTAATAGCCAAAGAATTAGAAGAAAATTCTTCTCTTATAGCTTTAAATTTGGCAAAAGAACTTATGGGTGAACTTAAAAATGCAACCAAAATAGAGTTAAAATTAAACCCTGATGATTTTGATTATGTTAAAGCACACCTGCAAGAACCAAGTAATATTAAATTTAGTCTTGATGATGCGATTAATAAAGGGAGTATTTTGATATTAAGTGATGCAGGAAATATAGAGTCAAACCTTAATAATCGTTTGCAAAAAATCAAAAATATGGTTAATGAATGATAGATTTTAACAATTTAGACCTTAAAAATATGCAAATTAAAGAGTTAGAAAACCTAGCTTCTCATTTGCGTGAAGTTATCATTGATACAGTGAGTAAAAATGGTGGGCATTTAAGCTCTAATTTAGGAGTTGTAGAGCTTAGCATAGGTATGCATTATGTTTTTCATGTTCAAAAAGACCCTTTTATTTTTGATGTCTCACATCAGTCTTACCCACACAAGCTTTTAAGCGGTAAAATTGATAACTTTCACACATTAAGGCAGTTTAATGGTATAAGCGGTTATACCAAGCCTGATGAAGGAGATTATTTTGTAGCGGGTCATTCAAGTACTTCTATATCTTTAGCGGTTGGAGCTTGTAAAGCTATAAGATTAAAAAATGAAGATCGTGTGCCAGTGGTGTTAATAGGCGATGGTGCATTAAGTGCAGGTATGGCTTATGAAGCCTTAAATGAGCTTGGTGATAGAGAGTACCCATGTGTAATTATCTTAAATGATAATGAAATGAGTATTTCCAAGCCAATTGGAGCTATCTCTAAGTATTTATCTCAAGCAATGGCAACGCAGTTTTATCAAAAATTTAAAAAGCGCATTGAAAATCTTTTAGAGTATTTTCCTCAAGGTGCTTCTTATATGGCAAAGCGTTTTGAAGAGGGTTTAAGGCTTATCACACCTGGACTTTTGTTTGAAGAATTAGGGCTTGAATACATTGGGCCTATCGATGGACATAATCTTAATGAAGTGATTAATGCGCTCAATCAAGCAAAAGCTATGAATAAACCTTGTGTGGTACATGCACAAACTATCAAAGGCAAGGGTTATGCACTAGCTGAGGGAAAAAATGCAAAATGGCATGGAGTAAGTGCTTTTGATAAAAGTAGTGGAGAAAGCTTAAAAGGTAGTATAAATAAAAAAAGTGCAACAGAAATTTTCTCCAATACATTGTTGCAGTTGGCTCAAAAATATGAAAATATTGTTGGAGTAACTGCTGCTATGCCAAGTGGCACTGGACTTGATAAACTGATAGAAAAATACCCCGAACGTTTTTGGGATGTAGCTATAGCAGAACAACATGCGGTTACTTCTATGGCAGCTATGGCAAAAGAAGGGTTTAAACCCTTTATAGCAATTTACAGCACTTTTATGCAAAGAGCATATGATCAGGTGATTCATGATTGTGCGATTATGAATTTAAATGTTGTGATTGCTATGGATAGAGCAGGGATTGTAGGAGAAGATGGAGAAACACATCAAGGGGTTTTTGATGTTAGTTTCTTAAGTGCTATACCTAATATCACTTTGGCTGCACCAAGAGATGAAATGATGATGGAAAAAATCATGGAATATGCTTATTTTCATCAAGGGGTTTTTGCTTTTCGTTATCCTAGGGGTAATTTTTTATTAGATAATGATTTTAACCCATGTGAGATAAAGCTTGCTAAAGCACAAATTTTGTCTAAAGCGCAAAGCGATAAAGTATTTTTAGGTTTTGGACAAGGAGTTGCAAAAGCAAAAATGGTTTTAGATGAATTAGGCTTTGAGTATGCTACTTTAGTAGACTTGATCTTTGCCAAACCTTTAGATGAGGAGCTTTTAAAAGAATTAGCAAATAGCACACAAACTTGGTATGTGTTTTCAGATACTGCTAGAATAGGTGGGGTAGGAAGCTTGATCGCAGATTTCTTGCAAAAAGAAAAACTTCATCATATTAAGCTAGTAAGTTTTGAATTTGAAGATCGTTTTATCACTCATGGTAAAACTAATGAGGTAGAAAAATCTCTAGAGCTTGATGTTGCTTCCTTGTGCCAGAAAGTAAAACTTTATTAAAAGATAAAAAATATCTTTTAATATAATTATTTTTTTATATAAAAATCGTTATACTATGCAAAAAATATTGGAGAAAATGACTATGGAACTTATTCAGATGTTAAAAAATTGCGATTTAAAAGCTACTCCGCAAAGACTTTGTATTTTAAAAATTTTAAAACGCCATGAACACCCAAATATTGAATCATTATACGAAAGTATCAAAGAAGAATATCCTTCTATTTCATTGGCCACAGTGTATAAAAATTTAAACACTTTAAAAGAGCAAGGCTTAGTAGTAGAAATCAATACACCAAATCAAAAAACTTGTTATGATATTTATGAGTATCCACATATTCATGTTATTTGTAGTAAATGCAATCATATTGAAGATGTATGTTATGAGGATAGCGGGATTAATAAATACCAAGAAGACCTTGAGAAAAAAATCGGAAATATTATTGATTATTTAGGTGTATTTGCTTATGTTAATGGTTGTAAAGCTTGTAAAAAATAATGGTTTGTGAAGTCCAAAGACGTTTTTTAGTTGAAAATAATGACTTTATAAAAATTTTACAAGAAGAAAAAATTTCTTATTCTAAGGACAAAATACGTGTGTTTTTTACGCGTATAAGTCCTTTTTGTGATGTTAAATATAAAAAGATAAATCAAAACTACTTTCAATTTTCACTTTATAAGCTACATGATATTTTAGACAAAAAAACACGTAAGCTTTCAAAAAAGGAATTTAAAAAACAATACAAAAGATCTTTAACAAAGGTAATTAATAAAACAAGAATTAGCTTTCAATTATCAGGAAATTCCTTTTATCTTTATCGATTTAAAGGTAATTTGCAAGATTTAATGATACTAAAAGTAGTTTTTCCTACTTTTGAAAAAGCAAAACAATTTAATCCTCCTTTGTTTTTAAAAACTTATAAAGAAATTAGTGAAGATGAAAATTTTTATAGCAAAAATCTGGCTTTATATGGAGACTTTTCTAAGATTTTTGATAGCGCAAGATGTATTAAAATTTTGGATAAACAAGAAGAGATTAGTTTGCATTTTCCTAGTCAAATTCAAAGCTTCAAAGCGGGAAAAATTTTGCTTTTTGTGTTGTTTAAAAGATTTAAAAAAGAAAAAATTCAATTTCTACAAAAAGTGAGTGTTGAAAATTTAAAACAATTTTATACAAGTTTGAGTCAAATTAATATCTTTTTTGATCTTTTTACTACACTTTTTGAAGCAAGTATACAAAGTAAGCTTAAGCATTATTTTGTAAATTTAAAACAACAAATTGATATAACTCAAATACATGCATTGGATTTAGAGCGATATGTTTTTATTTTAAGTGATTTAAAAATGCACAGTGTGATGTTGGATTTGGAATTTATTTTAAAAAATGAACACGATTTTTACCAAGGTGCCAAGGAGCAAATTTTAAAGCGTCTTATAGCATTTAAATTGAGAAAAGAATTAGTTTTTTTAAAGAAAAAAATTGTAAAATCTCACAGCAATCTTGATGAGGAAATAGAGAGAATAAAATTTTTATTATGTTATTTTACAACTATGTTTGAAGAAAAAAATATAAACAAGTTGAAATCTTATTTTGTTTGTAGCGATGTGGGTTTGATTTTTCATGATAAAAAAATAATGAAAAAAATTAATAAAATCACAAAAAAATTAAAAATATACAGTTAGGAAAAACATGCAAAAACAAGAAAAAATAGTTAAAATGTTTGATGATATAGCACCAACTTACGATAAAGCTAATAGAATTTTAAGTTTTGGAAGCGATGTAAGCTGGAGAAAAAAAGCATGTTTGAGTGTTTTTAAGTATTCTAAGAATGAGCTAGATATTATTGATGTGGCTTGTGGTACAGGCGATATGATTATAGAGTGGCAAAATCAAGCCTTTAAAGCGCAAAAAAACATTACTAGCATAAAAGGAGTAGATCCAAGTGCGGGTATGCTCGAGGTTGCTAGAAAGAAAATTCCTGAAGCGGCTTTTATACAAGCAAAAGCACAAGAACTTCCTCTTGAAAATGAAAGTGCAGATATTATAAGCATAAGTTATGGTATCCGAAATGTAGTGGATAGAAAAGAAGCTATAAAAGAATTTGCAAGAGTGTTGAAGAAGCATGGAATTTTGCTAGTACTTGAATTTACCAAAAGAGAACAAGGTGGTTTTATAGCAGCTTGTAGAGATTTTTACTTGAAAAATATTTTGCCAAAGATAGGTGGTTTTATCAGTAAAAATTATAGTGCTTATGAATATTTACCAAATTCCATAGAAGATTTTTTAAGCAAAGAAGATTTTATCGAAGAATTGAGCGAACATTTTGAAATGCTAGAGTATAAAAGCTTTAGTTTTGGTGTTTGTTCTATGTTTGTTGCAAGAAAAAAATGAAAGTTTCAGAACTTAACCTAAAAGCTAAGAGTTTACTAGAGTTTCATCTTGATGATATAGAGCTTAGTGGAGAAATTTCTAAAATCACCATTCACAGTTCAGGGCATTGGTATTTTGATTTAAAAGATGAAAAATCAAGCATTGCTTGTGTGATGTTTAAAGGTTTTAATCAGTTTGCACAAGCTAAACCCAAAGTGGGTGATATGCTTGATCTTAGAGGCTATGTAAGTTTGTATGAGGCAAGCGGTAGGTATCAGTTTATTGCTAAAAGTATGCAAAAAACAAGCCTTGGAGATTTAGAAGCTAAATTTTTGGCACTAAAAGAAAAACTTGAAAAAGAAGGGTTGTTTGATGTAAATGCCAAAAAAAGCATTGTAAAATTTCCCAAAAAAATAGGCATCATTACTTCTTTTACTTCAGCAGCTTTGCAAGATATGCTAAAGCTAATTTCACAAAAAGAATACAATCTTTGTAAGATTACAGTTTTTAATGCTCTCACTCAAGGACTTAGCGCCCCAATTTCTTTAATCAATGCTTTAAAAAAAGCAGATGGATACAATCTAGATGCGATCATTTTAGCAAGAGGCGGTGGAAGTAGAGAGGATTTGTTTTGTTTTAATGATGAAGAGCTTGCAAGGTGTATTTTTGCTTTAAAAACACCTATTGTTTCTGCGATTGGGCATGAGATTGATTATGTTATTAGTGATTTTGTGGCAGATTTAAGAGCACCAACTCCTAGCGCAGCTGTTGATATGATTTTTCCAAACAAGTTAAGTCTAGAGCAGGGGCTTGATGAGCTTAATGCGCGTTTAAAAGATCAAATGCTTAATCATCTTAAATTGTATCAAAATAAAATCGATCATTTGCAAAATTTAGCCAAGGCAAAATCTTTAGAAAATGCTTTTTTTCTTAGAAAACAAAAACTTGATTTTTTGCAAAGTCAATTAAAAGGTGTTTTAAAATTGAAATTACTAAATTATGAGAATAGGCTAGATAATTTTGAAGAGCTTTTAAATCAGCACAAAAATTTCTTTGATAAAAGTCAAAATTTGATCAATATCCAAAAAGATGGTAAAAATATTTCACTTAAAAAGTTAAAAAAAGGAGATATTGTAAAGCTTTGTTCTATAAATGAGAGCAAAGAAGCGCAAATACTATAAAAGGAGAAAAAATGAGAGTGATGAATTTTAGCGCAGGTCCTTCTAATCTACCCGATGAGGTGTTAAAAGAGGCTAGGGAACATTTATATGATTACCATGGCAAAGGATTTTCTATTATGGAGGTCTCTCACCGTGGTAAGGTTTTTGAGCAAGTGCATTTTGATGCGATTGAAATGGCTAAAGAGCTTTATGGTGTAAGTGATGATTATGAAGTGCTTTTGATGCAAGGTGGAGCTAGTTTACAGTTTGCTATGATTCCTATGAATTTATATATGGGTGGAGTATGTGAATTTGCTAATACGGGAGTGTGGACTAAAAAAGCTATCAAGGAAGCTGAAATTTTAGGAGTGAATGTTAAAATTGTTGCAAATAGTCAAGAAAGTGAATTTGATCATATTCCTCAGTTTCAATTTAGCGATAATGCGGACTATGCTTATATTTGCTCAAATAATACTATCTATGGAACCCAATACAAAAGCTATCCAAAAACCAAAAGCCCTTTGATTATTGATGCTTCTAGTGACTTTTTCTCTAAAAAGATAGACTTTTCCAATATTGCTATGCTTTTTGGTGGGGTGCAAAAAAATGCGGGTATTTCAGGTCTTGCTTGTGCATTTATCCGTAAAGATATGATAGAGCGTAGCAAAAGTAAAAACATACCTAGTATGTTAAAATACAGTGTTTATGCTGAAAATGATTCTTTATTTAATACACCTGCAACTTTTGCTATATATATGTTTAATCTTGAAATGAAATGGCTTTTAAGTCAAGGTGGTTTAGACAAAATCAATGAGCAAAATATACAAAAAGCTAAACTTTTGTATGATGTGATTGATAGTAGCGAGGGTTTTTACCAAGGACATGCTAAAAAAGAAGATAGATCTTTGATGAATGTTAGCTTTAATATTATTCGTGATAGAAATTTAGAGCCAGTTTTTGTAAAAGAGGCTGAAGAAAATGGTATGATTGGTCTTAAAGGACATAAAATTTTAGGTGGAATTCGTGCGAGTATTTATAATTCAATTAGTCTTGAAAAAGTTGAAAGATTAAGTGAATTTATGAAAGCTTTTGCAAAAAAATATGCTTAGATTTTTGGTGGTTTTCACCAAAAATCATTGTTTGTATTAGTAAAACTTTACTCTTTTTGTATTTATCAGCATTTTCCTAGTGCGTTATTGTATTTTTTTTCAAGAAAATCTTTGAAAAATTCTTTTCTTGTTTTACAAGGCATGTTGGGGTGATTTTCTTTCATGTGTTCAAGATATTTATCATAGCTTGCCACCCCAACCAAAGGATGAAAAAATCTTTCAGATTTTTCATACCAGGTTTTGAGTTTTTTGATCACATTTTCTCCTTTTTTAGTGCGATATAAGGACTTTCTTTTAAAGGAATATTGATGATTTTTAAGAAAATTCCAATACAAGAGAGTATCACAAGTAAAGTAGTGATCATGAAAAATACGCATAATATCGCGTTGATTAGATTTGAATTTTTAGCTTGAGAGGCCGATTTGATATCTTTCTTGATTTGTTCTATGGTTGCTTCATCTTTGGTTTGAGTTAGTTTTAAATTTAAATCTTGTATTTTTTGATTATTTATTTGTACAGCTGCTACATGGCTTATAGCATTATGAATAGAGTCACCTTCTTTATAAGGTAGAATTTTTTGAATACCTCCATAAAGAGTGGCGATTAAAACAAAAGTTGCAGGTATAAGAGTGATCCAAGTATATTTAGCTTTGTTCATTTTAAATAAAATCGTACTTGCTAAAAGTAAAGCCATGCCTGCAAGCATTTGGTTGCTTACCCCAAAAAGCGGCCATAGAGAGTAAATTCCACCTTTTGGATCTATCGCTCCTTGGTAAAGAAAATAACCCCATCCACCAACACTTAAAGCCGTTGCGAAAATCCCTGCAAAAGTACTATTGAGGTTTCCTAGAGGTTTATAAACATTGCCTAAGATATCTTGTGCCATAAATCTACATGCTCTTGTACCAGCATCAACAGCAGTCAAGATAAACAAAGCTTCAAATAAAATGGCAAAGTGATACCAAAATCCCATTAAGTTTACCCCGCCAAAAAGCTCATGTAAAATTAGTGCAACGCCTACGGCAAAAGTTGGTGCCCCACCGGTTCTTGAGAGTATGCTTTGTTCGCCTATATTGGCAGTAAGAGTGCTGATTTCTTCAGGGCTTATTGTAAAACCCCAGCTAGAAATGGTAGCAGCGGCATTTACAACATCTACACCTATGGTAGCAGCAGGTGCATTGATGGCAAAATAAAGTCCAGGGTGTAAAATACAAGCACAAATTAATGCCATGATTGCCACGGCGCTTTCCATAAGCATAGAGCCATAGCCAACAGCTAGCGCATGAGTTTCATTTTCAAGCATTTTAGGAGTTGTTCCGCTAGATATTAAAGCATGAAAACCGCTAATTGCTCCACATGCAATAGTGATAAATAAAAATGGAAATATCGCTCCAGCAAATACAGGTCCACTGCCATCTAGGTATTGGTGGTTGATTTTTGGCATTTGCAAATCAGGTGCGACAAATACTATGGCTAAAGCCATTACCACAATAACACCAATTTTTAAAAAAGTGGATAAATAATCTCTAGGAGCAAGCAAAAACCAAACAGGTAAAATCGCAGCAATAAAACCATAAGCCATCATGATAAGTGCTAGAGTTGGCGCATCAAAAGTAAAAATTTTCGCCCAATAAGGATCAGCAGCAATTTCACTACCATAATGAATAGCAAGTATAAGTAGTATAAAACCTATAATAGAAGCCTCGCCAACTCTACCAGGTCTTAAAAATCTCATGTAAATTCCCATAAATATAGCAATAGGAATAGTCATTGCAATGGTAAATAAACCCCAAGGAGATTCGGCTAAGGCTTTGACAACTACCATAGCTAAAATCGCAATGATAATCAGCATGATTCCAAAAATAGCGATCATAGCCACTGCACCGATGAAATTTCCTAATTCATCTTTGATCATTTCTCCTAAAGATTTTCCATTGCGTCGTGTGGATATAAATAAAACTACAAAATCATGAACCGCACCAGCTAAAACCCCGCCTATTAAGATCCAAAGCATGGAAGGTAAATAGCCCATTTGTGCAGCTAGTATAGGTCCTACCAAAGGTCCAGCTCCAGCAATAGCAGCAAAATGATGTCCAAAAAGAACAATTTTGTTAGTCGGGACAAAATCACATCCATCGTTTTTTACAACCGCAGGTGTTGCCCTGTTTTGATCTAGTTGTAACACTTTATATGCAACATATCTGCCATAAAATCTATATCCTATGATATAAATACACAAAGCAGCAATTACAAGATAAATAGCCGAAATGCTCTCGCCATTTTGCAGTGCTAGTATGCCAAAACATACAGCACCAATAATAGCAACAAAAAACCATAATATTTTGTTGGTAAAATTCATTTGTATCCTTTGTGTTTTTGGTTTTTTTAGTGTATCGTAGAATGAGGTTTAATTATGATGTAAAATAAATAAAAATTTAATATATTACAAAATGTAACATGGTTTTAGTCAATATCAAAATATGACATTGACTAAGAAAGTTATTTAGAATGGAAACTAAGCGTTGTTGTGAGTTGTAAAGTATCTCCATATCGATCTAAATGATAAGGCAGTTTAACATTTGCTGCGATGATTTGTAGGCCATCTTTGGGCTGAGTTAGCGTAAGGGTGGCTATGCCTTTAGCGTTGGTAGTGATATGATCAATATCGTCATTTTGATCTTCAAATTCAACCCCTTGAATAGGTTTTCCATCTAGTAATACTTGTACTTTTAGTTTATCTCCTTGGTGTAGCACTAAAGGATTTTGCAAAGGAATGATTTCAAGTTTTAAACCTAAAGGTTTTTTGGAGCCATCATCCCAAGCAAAAATACTTTTGCCCATTTTGTAAATTTTTCTTGTTTGTGTGATTTCATTTGCACCTGCAACATCAGTTAGTTCAGATCTTTTTTGTGCATAGTGTTTTCCATCTTTTGTAAATGTGTAATATCCAAAATCATAATTCATGCTTGCTACAGAAGCTTTTCCATCTATGAATATGGTATTGTTTGTATAGTCATAACCTGCTTTTAAGGCTTTACCATGAGAGTCTTTTGCGCTAATCCCAAATACTCTATCAACTTGATATTGTCCCCAATGATCATCAGCCCAAAATCCTACTTTGTATCCATTGTCAGTTTGCATGGGAAAAAATTGGTGCGCTAGGGCAGAACTTGCTACAAAAAAGCCTAAGAGTGCAATTTTTGAAAATTTCATTATGTATCCTTTAAAATAATTTTGATAATCATTATATATATAATTTTTTATATTTAACTTAAGTGAGTTTTATTTTTGCTTGAAGAAAAAGAAAATATTTTAACGGTTCTTATGTTAAAATCTTAAATTTATTTTTGAATATTTAGGAAAAGTGATGAATGATACTATTAATATAATTGGAGCAAAAGAAAATAATCTTAAAAATATCAACTTAGAAATTCCTAAAAATAAACTTATTGTATTTACAGGATTAAGCGGTAGTGGTAAATCGACTTTGGCTTTTGGTACGCTATATGCAGAAGGTCAACGCCGTTATATTGAGAGTTTAAGTGCTTATGCAAGACAGTTTTTAGATAAAGTAGGCAAGCCAAATGTTGATAAAATAGAAGGCCTAACTCCTGCTATTGCCATTGATCAAAAAACAACTTCTAAAAATCCTCGTTCTACTGTTGGGACTATTACTGAAATTTATGACTATTTAAGACTTTTATATGCAAGAGTAGGGGTACAACATTGTCACCAATGTGGACAAAAAATTTCATCTATGAGTGCAGCAGATATTGTTGGAGAAATTTTAAAACTTCCAAAGGGAGCAAAGATCATCATTTATGCGCCATTGATTAAAGAAAAAAAAGGAACTTTTGCAGATCTTTTAGAAAATTTAGTCGCAAAAGGCTATGTTAGAGCGCAAATTGATGGAGTTTTGACACGCCTTGATGAAGATATTGAGCTTGCTAAAACTAAAAAACATACGATAAAGCTTGTGATAGATAGGCTTGAAGTACAAGATGATATGCTAGCAAGACTTGCAAGTGATATAGAAAAAGGGCTTAGCGAGAGTTTTGGTGAAGTAGAAATTGAAGTTTTAAATAATGAAGAATTAAGCATACCTAAACATTTTCATTATAGTGAACATAATGCTTGTTTTGATTGTAAAATTTCTTTTCCTTTGCTTGAGCCTTTGAGTTTTTCTTTTAATTCTCCCAAAGGTGCGTGTCCAAGTTGTGATGGTCTTGGTATAAGATATACATTGGATATGAAAAAGCTTATCAATGAAGAATTAAGCTTAGAAGCAGGGGCTGTAAAGCTATTATACGGGTTTAATAAAAGTTATTATTATAAGTTTTTAATGGCTTTTTGTGAGCAAAATGATATCAGGGTAAAAATTCCATATAATGAGTTAAGTGAAGAGGAAAAGCGTTTAGTACTTTATGGTAATGCAAAAGAAATTAACTTTTTATGGAAAAGACATCGTTTAAGCCGTAAATTTGAAGGTGCGGTTAAATATGCTTATGAAATGTTAAAAGATGAAAAAGATCTTAGTGAGTATATGAGTGAAAAAATCTGTAAAGATTGCAATGGTCATCGTTTAAGAGCTGAAAGTTTGGCTGTGAAAGTAGCGGATAAAAATTTAGGTGAAATTTTAGATATGAGTATAGAAAATACCACTACTTTTTTTTCAAAAGAAGCTAACTTTGCGTATTTAAGCGAACAAGAAAGATTGATAGCTAAGCCTATTTTTAAAGAGATTAATGAAAGGTTATTTTTTCTTTATGATGTGGGACTTGGGTACTTATCTTTAGGGCGTGATGCAAGAACCATTAGCGGAGGCGAGGCGCAAAGAATTCGTATAGCATCTCAAATTGGTAGTGGCTTGAGTGGGGTGATGTATGTTTTAGATGAACCAAGCATAGGTTTACATGAGCGAGATACTGCAAAACTTATAAAAACCCTAAGAAATCTTCAACAAAAGGGTAATACTCTAATCGTGGTTGAACATGACAAAATGACCATAGAAGAGGCAGATTTTATCGTAGATATTGGTCTAAATGCTGGTAAATTTGGTGGTGAGGTTGTATTTAGTGGAACTTATAAAGAATTGCTCAAAAGTAAAAGTCAAACCGCACTTTATATGAGTGGTAAAAAACAAATTGCTCATCAAAAAAACAGAGAGCAAAAAGACTTTATTAGTTTAAAAGATGTGAGTATTAATAATATTCAAAATTTAAGCGTAGATTTTCCGCTACATAATCTTGTGGCAATTACAGGGGTTTCAGGAAGTGGTAAAAGTTCGCTGATTTTACAAACCTTGCTTCCATTTGCAAAAGAAGAATTAAACCGTGCTAAAAAAGTTAAAAAACTAAGTGGAGCTAAAATAGAAGGACTAGAAAAACTTGATAAGGTAATTTATCTTGATCAAAGTCCTATAGGAAGAACCCCACGTTCAAATCCTGCTACTTATACGGGTGCTATGGATGAAATTCGTAATCTTTTTGCAGCTACCAAAGAAGCTAAAATGCGAGGTTATAAAGCAGGGCGTTTTTCTTTTAATGTTAAAGGCGGGAGATGTGAAAAGTGTAGTGGTGATGGAGAGATTAAAATAGAAATGCACTTTTTACCTGATGTAATGGTAACTTGTGATGTGTGTAATGGCAAAAGATATAATGATGCAACATTAGAGATCAAATACAAAGGCAAAAGCATAGCTGATGTTTTAAATATGAGTATTATTGAAGCAAGTGAATTTTTTACTTCAGTACCAAAGATAAAACAAAAGCTTGATACTTTGGTAAAAGTTGGACTTGATTATCTAACTTTGGGGCAAAATGCGACTACTTTAAGTGGTGGGGAGGCTCAGCGTATTAAGCTAGCTAAAGAGTTAAGCAGAAGCGATACGGGAAAAACTCTTTATATTTTAGATGAGCCTACAACGGGGCTTCATTTTGAAGATGTTAATAAGCTCATTGTGGTTTTGCAACATTTAGTTGATCTTGGAAATAGTGTGTTTGTGATAGAACATAATTTAGATGTGATTAAAAATGCTGATTATATCATCGATATGGGGCCTGAAGGTGGAGTTAAAGGCGGTAAGGTTATAGCTAAAGGTAGTGTAGAAGAGCTTGCTAAAAATCATAAAAAAAGTGGATCTTATACGGGGTATTATTTAGACTTAGAGCTTACTAAGAATTGAAAGATTTTAATTTCCTGTCAAAAGACAGGAAATTTATAGAGGATTTTTGTAAATTTTAATCACATCTTTTTGGTCGTTGGTGCGATCTAAAATATATATAGTATCATTTTTAACGGCTAGAGATTTTGGATTGTCAAGATTTTTAATTTCATAAGCATCGATGATTTTTGCATTATGATAATCAATAACAAGCAGCGTGCTATAGCGTAAGCTAAGTGCCAGCATTTTGTCTTGGCTGATGTCTGCACCTACTATATAATAATCATGGATATCGCGTCCTTTTTTGAGTTTTAAATTTTCTCCAACGCAAAGTATCTTTTCTCCACTGAGTAAGTAATCTTTTGTGCTTGCATAAGATAAAATAAGTTTTTTGCTAAATTGATTAGGAACAGTGATAAGATACATAAAGTCACCATCGCTAGCATAAGAATGCACATAGTTTTGTTTGGATCGAATGGTTAATATGTATTTTCTAGAAGGCTCATACCATTCTCCTTTCTTTTTGGTGAAAAATGCTGGAGAAATACCTTTGCTAGTTTCTTTAAAGGCTTGCCACTCTAACATCTCATCAATAGGAGCATTTGTTTTTTCCGTGCCTGTGAAAGTTTTATTTGCTGCACCAATGATAAATTTATTGCCTATGAAAGTAGCATCAACGATATATCTCATATCATTACCATTGGTTTTATCAAATAAAACAAAACCCGTTGAGGTGTTAAAATCTTTAGTGTAGGATACTGCCATTTCATTGCTTACAAGTGCAAATTCATTGTTATTTTTATTATAAGCTATGGCATTGATATGTTTAAAGCGATTTAATTCCGGTATTAAAATTTCTTGAACCTTGATCAAATCAATACTTTTTGAAATTTCAAAAGCACCCAAAGAAGCATTTTTTTCAAATTCTAGCTTTTTGGGTTCGCTTAAATCTTTGATGAAAACTTCTTCAGGGACATTTTTCCCCAAAAGACTAAATTTGGTAAGTCTACTCCAAACATCTGTAGTCCAAGTTTTAGTCATGATATTCATATCAAATGTTAAACGATCGGGGTTGGATTTTCCTGTATAGGGTGGTAAACCATTGATGATCAAAGCTTGGAAGGCATTAGAGCAAACAACAAGAAATGATATAACAATAACAACTTTTGCATAAGTGTTTAATGGTTTAATTTTGATTTCTTTATCTGCAAGATCTCTTATCATAGAGCTATTTTTTCTTATAAAAAGCAAAGCAAATCCCATTACCACTATAACACACCAGTATACAACTACAGCCCAAGTATAAGTATGCGCTCCGACTAATTTATCTCCTAAGCCTATGCCAATATCTCTTTGCCACCAGCTAGCTGTGTGGCGAATTCCCATGTAAATTCCATAACTAGCAAATAAAAATACACAAACAATATACTTCATTTGCGGACCATAGCGTAATATAAGCATTCCAAGAACACCAATAACTATCATTCCAATGCGTTCAAACCAACAAAGTGTGCAAGGAGATTCGTTGTGAATATAACCCAAATAAATATTTGCAAAGCCTACAGGTATAGCTAAAATAAGTAAAACAGCACTTGCCATAAAAAAATAAAAATACTGATCGTTTTTGCTTAAACTATCCATGATCTATCCTTTACCAGTTTCCACTTGGGATAATAGAATCAAAACTTGCCACCAAATACATGAAGTAATTTAACAAAGCACCGCACAAAAATACACCAAAAATGAGTTTTTCTTTTTCTGGTTTGATGAGTATTAGCAAGATTGAAATTGCTAATAAAACTAGTATAGTAAATTCCAAAACCAACTCCTTTTGTATTAAGTTTAAAATTTTTATAATTTAATATCATAATTTATATATTATTAAATTTACATTATTATTTTATTTATAATTTTCATTTGTATAAAATACTATGTAACACTTTGATAATATTTAAATACTACAATATGCAAAAATTTATCATAGTGGAAAGTTTGTAGTGTTTGATTTTTTATATAATGACATAAGCTATATAGGGCTTTTTATAGTATGTTTTCTCTCTAGTACACTTTTGCCTATGGCAAGTGAGGCTTTTGTGCTTGCCTTTGTGAAATTAGATTTTAACACTTGCATGATTTTATTTGTTGCAAGTTTGGGAAATACTTTGGGTAGCTTGAGTACTTATGCGTTAGCTTATTTTGGAAAGAGCCAAATTTTAGAAAAATATTTTAAAAGTTCTTTGCAGAAATTAGAAAAAATCAATACAAACTTTAAAAAATTTGGCTCTTTGTATGCTTTTTTTACTTTTTTACCTATAGTAGGGGATCTTTTCGCACTAGGGCTTGGATTTGCTAAGTATTCTTTTTTTAAAGCAAGTATTTTTATAGCCTTGGGTAAATTAAGTCGTTATGCTTTTGTAATTTTCATAGCAAATTCCATTTAATGCAATGGATATTTTTACCGACTTTTAAATAAATTTGGGCGATAATTATTATTAATTTTAATTATAGGAAAAAAATGAAAACATTAACGATAATTGATACTTTTGGCTTTTTCTTTAGACTTTTTTACGCTTTAAAGGGGTTAAAAAATTCAAAAGGCGAGCCTAGTAACATGATTAGTGGTTTTGCGAATTTTGTTTATAGCTTAAAAAGTGAACATCCAAGCGATATGATCATCTTTGCTCTTGATAGCAAAGGAAAAACTTTTAGAAGTGAAATTGATCCAAATTATAAAATCAACCGCACACCCCCTCCGCCTGACTTGCTTGCTCAAATTCCAATTTGTATTCAGATGATAGAAAAAATGGGCTTTTCAAGCTTTTCTTGTGAAGGCTATGAAGCTGATGATATTATTGCTTCTTTGGTTAAAGAGTGCAAAGACAAGGATATCTTTATCAGAATTATCACCCAAGATAAAGATTTGTATCAGCTTATAAAAGATGGCAAAGTTAGCATTTATAGTCCTATTTCAAAAAACGATTATAACGAAGCAGGATGTTTGGAAAAATATGGAGTAAAGCCTAGTCAGATAAGAGATTTTCTCGCACTTTGCGGCGATAGCTCAGATAATATCCCAGGGGTTAAAGGAATTGGTGCTAAGGGGGCTAAAAATTTACTTGATGAGTTTGAAAGCATTGAAGGAATTTATGAAAATTTAACATTGGTGCGCAATGAAAGAAGTCGTAATTTATTGCTTGAAGGCAAAGAAAATGCTTTTTTGAGTAAAAAACTTGCTTCATTGTATGAAGACTTAGATGTGAAAAATATGCTTTTAAAATGTGAGCATCCAAAAGATGAACCTTTGCTTAAGATCATGGATATTTTAGAGCATTATGAGTTAAATGCTTTATTGAAAAAATTACGCACCAATCCAGAGCATAAAGATAAAAATTTAGGATTTAATGCGAGATTAGTTTTAGATGAAAATGAATTGTTTGAAATTTTAGAAAAAATTGATGAACAAAGCATAATCGCTTTTGATACAGAAACAACAGGTTTAAATACCAAAGAAGCTAAGATAGTAGGTTTTAGCTTTTGTTTTCATGAGAGTGAAGCCTTTTATGTGCCACTTGCACATGATTATCTAGGAGTTTGTAAGCAAATTTCTATGCAAACAGCTAAAAAGGGCATAGAAAAAATTTATCAAAGTACGGTTATAGGTCATAATCTTAAATATGATTTTGAAATCATAAAAAACAATTTCAACTTGCTTCCTCCAAAAAAATACGCTGATACCATGATACTTGCATGGCTTAAAGAACCAAGTTTGCGGGTAAATATGGATGATTTGGCAAAAAGATTGTTTGACTATGAGACTTTGCATTTTGAAGATTTAGTAAAAAAAGGAGAAAGCTTTGCAGGGGTTGATGTAGAAAAAGCTTGCAAATACGCTGCCGAAGATGCTTATATTACTTTAAGATTTTATTTGTACTTTTTACATAATTTAGAGCAACCTTTGTTTGAACTTGCACAAAAAAGTGAGTTTGAATTTATCAAGGTGCTTATTATGATGGAAAATAACGGCATCAAACTTGATATTCAAAAGCTTGAAAGCTTGATGCAAAGTTTTAATCAAGATATTAAAATGTTAAGCGAAAAAATATATGGCTTAGCAGGTGAAAAATTTAATATTAACTCTCCTAAACAAGTAGGAGATATTTTATTTGAAAAATTAAAATTGCCAAGTGGTAAAAAAAGCAAAACAGGGTATTCTACTGATGAGAAAGTTTTAAATACTATCTTAGATGAGCATCCGATCGTGAAAGAAATTTTGGCATATAGAGAGCTTGCAAAGCTTGTTTCTACTTACTGTGAACCTTTGTTGAAATTAGCTAAAAAAGATGAAAATTCAAGGATATACTCAAGCTTTTTGCAAACAGGTACAGCTACAGGACGTCTTTCATCTAAAGATCCAAATTTGCAAAATATTCCTGCGCATGGTCAGTATGCAAAAGATTACAAATCATGTTTTGTAGCAAAAGAGGGTTTTAGCTTTATTTCGCTAGATTATTCTCAAATTGAACTGAGAATGTTGGCACATTTTAGTGAAGATGAGAAATTACTTGAAGCGTTTTTAAATGATGAAGATATCCATGCAAAAACTGCGATTATGATTTTTGGACATAGTGATTATGAGACAAGAAGTATCGCTAAGAGTATTAATTTTGGTTTAATTTATGGCATGGGTTATAAGACTTTGAGTCAAAATTTAAAAATAGAAGCAAAATTAGCCAAAGAATATATTGAAAAATATTTTGAAAATTTTACCAGCATTAAGATGTATTTTGAAAAAGTAAAAAACGAAGCCAAGCAAAATGGCTTCATAAAGACTTTGCTTGGGCGTAAGCGTTATTTTGACTTTGAAAATGCAAAGCCGATGTATGTTGCAATGTATGAAAGAGAGAGTATTAACTCTACACTTCAAGGTTCTGCTGCCGATATAATAAAACTAGCAATGATAGAAATTGCAAAAGATTTAGATGAAAATAAGCGTTTGATTTTACAAATTCATGATGAACTTGTTTTTGAAGTCAAAGATGAACTTTGTGAGGAATTTGCGAAAAAGGCTAGTGATATTATGGAAAATATTGTAAAATTAAAAGTTAAATTAAAAACTTCATCAAGTATTGCCAAAAATTGGGGCGCATTAAAATAAGGAGAATAACTAATGGATCTTTCAACCATACTTGGGATGGTATTAGCTGTTGTTAGTATTTCTGTAGGGGATATATTAGAGGGTGGTAACCCTTTGCATGTTTTGCACTTAAGTTCATTTTTGATCGTGATACCAACGGCGGCTTTTTGTGCGATGACAGCTACCCATAAGAAATTTGTTAAAGCAGCTTATAAAGAATTAAAACTTGCATTTAAAGGAACTGGTGTTAATTTAAGCCAAAGGATAGCTGAACTTGTAGAATACTCTATTATAGCAAGAAGAGATGGGCTTTTAGCTTTGGAGTCAAAAACCAACGAAATTGACAATGAATTCTTAAAAGAAACAATGATGATGATGGTTGATGGCAAAAGCGTAGAAGAAATCAAAGAAAGCATGGAAATTCAAATCGAAGAGATGGAAGAGTACTACAAAGAGTGTGCTGAGTATTGGATTCGCTTTGGTGAAACATGTCCTACAATGGGTCTTGTTGGTGCGGTTATGGGGCTTATGCTTGCGTTGAAGCTTTTAGATGATCCACAAGCTATGGCCGCGGGTATTGCGGGTGCATTTACCGCAACGGTAACGGGGATCTTTGGTGCTTATGCTTTATTTGGTCCTTGGGGACATAAGATCAAAGCAAATGCGCATGATTTAATTAAAGAAAGAATTGTTATCTCTCATGCTATCGTAAGTATCGCAGAGGGGGCAAATCCTAGAGATTTAGAGGCTAAATTGTTTAACTACCTTGGACAAGGTGAGCCTAGAATTTCTCAATTTGACAAATAAGAGCTAAAAAATGGGTAAAAAACACAAGTGTCCAGAGTGTCCAGCAGGAGAAAAATGGGCAGTGCCTTATGCAGACTTTTTGAGTTTGCTTTTGGCGCTTTTTATTGCCCTTTGGGCGATTTCTGAAAGCAACCCTGCAAAAACTGAAGCTTTAAAAACGGAATTTGTAAAAATCTTTGAATTTACCGCTTCAAGTCCTTTGGAAAAAGAAAGCGAAGTGCACAATAAATACAGTGCGCCTTCTAATGCAAATGTTGAAGAGCTTGAAAAGCTTAAAAAGTTGAGTATTACTCAGCAAGAAAACATCGAAAAGCTCAAAGCAGCATTAGATCAAAGAGAAAATAATATTGTTTTAAATTTACCTGCAAGAGTTGAATTTGCTAGAGGTAGTACGGATATTGATTCAGCTGATGTGCAAGATTTTTTAAAGCGTATTAGTGAAGTTTTAAAAAGAATGCCCGCGCAAGCACAAATAGAGCTTAGAGGTTATACTGATGCAAGCGATAAGGATCCAAAAAGAAATTTTGAATTAGCAAGCAAAAGATCTCAGGTTGTGGCTGATTATTTAATCGCTAAAGATATTAACCCAGCTCAGTTGATTATGGTAAGTTTTGGCGATAACTATCCTCTCACAAATAATAGCGAAGATGAAATGAACAATAGGGTAGAGTTTTATATCCGAGTAGAATCATCAGATAATCAAACCAGAAAATCAGTATTAGATCAAATTGGTGCTTTTAAATAACAAATAAGAAAAACTTATTTGTTATTTTCTCCACCAAAGCGAAGTAGTGCAGATCCCCAAGTAAATCCACCGCCGAAAGCATCAAGTAGTATCAGCGAGCCTTGTTTTAAACGCCCTTGTTCATAAGCGTCATTCATAGCCATAGGGATTGAAGCAGCTGAAGTATTGCCGTAGTTTTGCACGGTAACTACACACTGTTCATCTTTAAAATTAAGCTTTTCTTGTACAGCTTTAATGATTCTTAGATTAGCTTGGTGTGGTATGAAAAGATCGATTTCTTCGCTTTTGATGTTGTTTTTAGCAAGAATATCGATCACATCATTACTTAAGGTATTGACCGCGATTTTAAATACCTCATTGCCTTTCATTTGCATTGAAAGCGGAACGCAAATACTGCTTTGTTGTGATCTTTGGGTCATTAATAAATCGCCAAATTCCCCATCGCTAGCAGTGTGAGTGTCTATAATAGGATAAGTATCATCTAAAGATACTACCCCTGCACCTGCACCATCTCCAAATAAAACACATATACTTCTATCGGTATAATCCATAATAGAGCTAATTTTTTCAGCTCCTATGATTAGTACATTTTTTTTAGCACCGCTTTCAACCATGGATTTTGCAAGTTCAAGTAAGTAGATAAAACCCGAGCAAGCTGCTGAAATATCAAAAGCAGTGATATTCTTTAGACCAAGATTATGGGCAATTTTACATGCAGTTGATGGCATGGTAAAATAATCTGGACTTAAAGTAGCAACAATAATTGCATCGATATCTTCAGGGTTTAAATTTGCCCTTTGAATAGCTTTAATAGCTGCTTTGGTGCCAAGATCGCTTGTGTTTTCATTTTCACTTGCGATACGTCTTTCTTTGATACCTGTTCTTCTTAATATCCATTCATCACTAGTTTGCACCATAGATTCTAAATCATGGTTGCTAAGAATTCTTTCTGGGATATAAGAAGCTATACTTTTTAAGGAAGCTTTAGTTGATTTCATAATTAGAAAGTTCTTTTTCTATGGTTTGATTTATATTTGATTGTGTGAAATTTAATGCTTGAAAAATTGCATTTTTAATAGCTTTTGGTCCACTTTTACCATGGCTAATGATAACACATTCTTTAACGCCCAAAAGCGGTGCTCCGCCGTACTCTTCATAATCAATATGTGTTTTTAGCTCATTAAAAGCTGGTTTTGCTAAAAGGTAGCCAAGTTTAGCTAAAAATGATTTTTGAATTTCCTGCTTTAAAAGTTTGGTAATAACACTTGCAACTCCCTCGCCTGTTTTTAGCAAAATATTTCCGTTAAAACCATCACATACTAATACATCAATAGTACCATTAAAGATATCTCTACCTTCAGCATTTCCTACAAAATTTGGAAGTTGTTTTAAAAGTTGGTGAGTTTCTTTAGTAAGTTCATTGCCTTTGCATTCTTCTTCACCATTTGAAAGTAATGCAACTCTAGGTTTAGCTATATTTAGAATTTCTTTCGCATAAGCCTCACCCATAATGGCAAATTGGAATAAATGCTCACTTTTGCAATCTACATTTGCACCCACATCTAAGACAAGTGTTCTTGAATGAATATTTGGCATTAAAGTTGCAATTGCTGGTCTAGCAATGTTTGCCAATCTACCTAGTCTTAATGTAGCTAAACTCATCGTAGCGCCACTATGTCCAGCAGAAACTACAGCTTTTGCCTTTTGATTTTTTACTAAATCTATGGCTTTATAAATAGTACTATCTTTTCTTTTTAATGCATCTGTGGAATTTTCTTCCATGGCAAATACATCAAAAGCTTCTTCGTATTCTATGTATGATTTTAAATCTTGAGGGATTAAGGTTTCAAGTTTTTGAGGATCTCCCACTAAGATGGCTTTAAATTCTCTTTCTCTTAGAGCTTGAATTACGCCTTCTATGATAGGTTTTTCCCCAAAATCTCCACCCATTGCATCAATAGCAATGCTTGTCATCGTTTTTAGTATTCCTTAGTTACTGGATTTACACGATGAGGCATTTTGTAGCTACCATCTTTGTCTTTAATAGGCATAGGTAAGGTAACTTTGTAATGAGTTCTGCGTTTTGCTGCACGAGTTTTGCTCACTCTTCTCTTAGGTACTGCCATTTTTTACTCCTTTATTAATTTGAACATTTATTACAATAAAAATAATCACTCAAATAAGACTGTAACTCGCTAGTAGCAAGTTCTATTAAATCAATATGCGAATCAAAAAATTCCATCGTGTCGCTTAAAGTGTTATTTTCGTCTTTAAAAATTCCATCACTTGCAAAAAGCTCTATGTTTTGATCGATTTCAAGCTCCATTTCATCGCCACATCGATCGCAATTTCTATAAGCAAATCCTTTAAAATTAGCTTCTATTTTTGCTAGTTTTGGATTGACTTTTTTGATGGTTCCTTCAAAAACTATATTATCAAGATCTAGTTTAAAAGGATAAGCCACAGAGCTGAGTTTTGCAAAAGCGATTTTCATTATAAAATTTCAGTTTTTGAAAAGAAAAATTCTATTTCAATTTTAGCATTTTCTAAGCTATCGCTTCCATGAACCGCGTTTGCATCAATACTATCTGCAAAGTCTGCTCTAATAGTACCAGGAGCCGCTTCTTTTGGATTTGTAGCACCCATTAATTCTCTGTTTTTTAATACAGCATTTTCGCCTTCTAAAACAGAAACCACAACCGGACCACTGATCATAAATTCTACTAAATCTTTAAAAAATGGTCTTTCTTTATGAACTGCATAAAATTCTTGTGCTTCTTTTTCTGAAAGTTGCACTTTTTTTGTTGCTGCTATTCTTAGACCATTGTTTTCAAAGCGTGATAAAATTTGACCAATAACGCCTTTTTTTACCGCATCAGGTTTAATAATAGAAAGTGTTTTTTCCAAAATCGTCCCCTTAATTTTAATAAGTTTTATGTTTATAAAAGAGCTAATTATATCAAAAAATGCTTTAAAATTATATAAAATTTAGTGTTTATAAAAGAAGTTGTAAGTATCTTAAAAAAAGATACTTACATAAAATATAGATTAAGCAAATACTGGAGTTGATCCGTCTCTTAAGTCGCTTCCGATACTGTCACGGCTTGGTTGTCCGCTAGCAACTTCACTCCACACAATACAACCATCAGTTGGACATGCGCTTGCACAGGCTGGTTGATCATTGTGACCTACACATTCTACACATTTATCAGCATAAACATAATATCTATCTTCACCCTCTGGATTGTTTGCATCATCAACGATCGCACTTACTGGGCATTCATCTATACAAGAACCACATGCTATACAAATATCAGTAATTTTAACTGCCATTTTTTACTCCTTAATTTAATATTTAATGTAAGATTATCAAAATTGTGTTAATTTTATTCTTAAAATCGCTTAATTTTGATAATAAAAATAGTTTCTGGATAATTTTACACAATTAATATGTTTTTAAATTTATAAATGATATTATTTTCTTACAAATAAAATTTATTAATTAGGAGAAAGAATATGATAGTTACTAAAAAAGCTATTGATTTTACAGCACCAGCTGTACTAGGAAATAATGAAATAGTTGGAGATTTTAATCTTTATAAAAATATAGGTCCAAAAGGTGCAGTGGTCTTTTTCTATCCAAAAGATTTTACTTTTGTTTGCCCATCTGAGATTATTGCTTTTGATAAAAGATATCAAGATTTTAAAGACAGAGGTATTGAAGTAATCGGTGTATCTTGCGATAATGAATTCTCTCACTTTGCATGGAAAAATATGCCAGTAAATCAAGGTGGTATAGGTCAAGTTAAATTCCCTTTAGTAGCTGATTTAACAAAACAAATTGCTAGAAATTTTGATGTATTATTTGAAGAAGCAGTAGCTTTAAGAGGATCTTTCTTGCTTGATGCTGATGGAACAATCCGCCATGCAGTGATTAATGATTTGCCACTTGGAAGAAATATTGATGAAATGATTAGAATGGTTGACACCATGTTATTTACTAATGAACATGGTGAAGTTTGTCCTGCAGGTTGGAATAAAGGCGATGAAGGTATGAAAGCAGACCCTAAAGGTGTTGCAGATTATCTAAGCAAAAACGAAGGCAAACTATAATTTACTAGCTGAAAGAATATCTCTTTCAGCTTTTTCTACAATATCTTGTTACAAAACTACAATAATTTTTTATCTCTATTAAAATTTTTTATTTTTTAGCAATTTCCTTGTAGATCCTATAAATAGGATATTTAATATCTTATTTGTTTATTTCTTATTGTGTTCTATTAATTAACTTGTTATCTTTGTTGTATTAGTAGCATTATAATCGATTATGTGTCAAAAATTATTACTTAAAGGAGTTTATTATGAATTTTTCAATTTCAAAGAGTTTATCCTCAAAGCTTATTTGGGTGATGTGTGTGTATGGTTTTAATCGTTGTCGTGATTAATACGGTTAGTTATTTTAATTCCAAAAATGATACTTTTGATCTGTTAAATGAAATTCAAGTAAAAAATATGACAGATGCAAACGCATTGTATGATTTTTATGGAAATACTAAAAGAATGGCAATAGAGTCTTTAGCAGAACAATTTTCTACAAATTTAAATATGCCAACTGAAGAAATAATGCATATTCTTAAATTGGCAGCAAAAACATCAGGGTTTGAGCTTGTTTATATAGGATTTGAAGATAGTGGAAAGAATTATCAGTCTGATGGTGAAATACTTGATTTATCAAAAGGTTATGATACTAAAAATAGAGGTTGGTATAAAGAAGCTAAAGCAGCTGGTGGATTTATCACAACTGATCCATATAAATCGATTACAACGGGAGAGATGGGTATTACTTATGCAATTCCTGTGTATGCAAATGGAAAGTTTATAGGTGTAGTTGGTGGAGATTATAACCTTAAAACATTTTCCAAAGATGTTTTAGCTATAGGAGACTCTCAAAGTTCTTATGCTGCGGTTTATGATAAAGAGGGAATGATAATTTTTCATGAAGATGAAGGAAGAATGCTTACTAAAAATGATCTAAGTGTTAATATTGCCAATGCAGTTAAATCAAATCCAAGTTTAATTGATCTAACTAAAGAAAAAACTTTGTTTTATGCTAAAGATGGTAATGGTAAAACTCAAGTAGTAACATGTAATCAAGCCTTAAATCCTAAATATATGGTGTGTTCTATTACTAACGAATCAGTATATACTACCGCTGTGAATAAAGTTTTATTCCAACAAGTTATTATTGCATTTATAGCCATAATCATAGCATTAATATTGGTAAGATTTGCTATTATAAAAAATTTAAAACCTATTGCGGTAATCACTACCGGCCTTAACTCTTTCTTTGATTTTATCAATCATAAAACTAAAGATTCAGCTATGATTGATGTAAAAAGCAATGATGAACTTGGTGCTATGGCTAAAACCATTAATGAAAACATCACTAAAACTAAAAATGCATTAGAACAAGATGCTAAAGCAGTAGAACAATCAGTAGAAACAGCCAAAGAAATAGAAAGTGGTAATCTAATGGTAAGAATTACTGCAACTCCTGCTAATCCTCAGCTTATAGAATTAAAAAATGTTTTAAATGATATGCTTAATGTATTAGAACAAAAAGTAGGTTCTAATATGAATGAAATTAATAGAGTATTTGATAGCTATAAAGCATTAGACTTTACTACTGAAGTTAAAAATGCTAAAGGTGGGGTTGAAGTAACTACAAATGTATTAGGTCAAGAAATTGTAGCTATGTTAAGACAATCATCTGAATTTGCTTCTTTATTAGCAGATGAAAGTGGTAAATTACAAAGTGCGGTTAAAAACCTAACTGATT
>NZ_NREN01000004.1:0-137321 GCF_003627915.1 Campylobacter sp. P255 | reverse complement strand
CTATTTTTTTACTTAAATCATCAAAGTCTTTATAGCTTATACTTTTGCCATTAAACTCAACAAAAGCATTTTTATTTCCAAATTTAGTAACGCTTTCTTGTAAAAAATCATTGATGTGGGTTGTCATTTTATTCCTTTAATAAACAATAAGGATTATCACTTAAAGCTTTTAATGTTTTTTTTAAATAGTTTTTCATGTTGATATTTATTATATGAGCATTGGAAAAATTTAAAATATTAAAATTATCATCATTTTTTAAAATAGCTACTTGTTTATCAACATCTAAATCCGAATTTTGATCTAATTTTCTAACATAATATTGAATCTTTTTTTTGATTTTTTTGCCGTTTTCTGTGATAATATTACCACTAAAGTCCTTAAAATACCTATACGGCACATAAGCTTTTTCTTCTATAAAATGACTAAAGGTATATCCAACTACTTTGGAGCCAAATAAGATAAGCTTTCCATTCTCTTTGGCTAAAATATCATATACACAATTTTCTCCAAAACAACTTGTAGTATCCTTTAAAAATAACTCTTCTTTAGCTCCTTTTACAGCAAAAGAAAATATAGGATCGTTAGTGCGCTTAACTCCTGTTTGTTTACGGAAGTATTCTGTTAAAACCCCAACAGTGCTTTTTGAGGTTAAATTGTCATAAGTTTCATTTTTACAAAAACTATAAGTAAAGGTAGGCATGATTAAAGTACCTTCTTTGCCTATAGCTTCAAAAAAACAATCCAAAATGGTTTGTAAAAAATCATTTCTATTGAGTAAAGGTTGGCCAAATTTCATTAATTCGCTATGTACACATAAAATATCGCCTTTTTTAATGCCAAGTTTTTTAAAAGCTTCTACTAGATCGATGTTGGAGTATTTTTTACCATTGTGTTCTAAAAAGTATTTCATTTGATTAGTCCGTGAAATTTTAATTTTTTGATTAAATCTTTTAATTCATAAGCTTGCATATTAAGCTTGGAAGCTATATCTAAGACATCATTTTTACCATCGCAAAAGGCTAAAAAATTTGCAGATAATGGTTTTTTTGATTTGTGATTGATGGTATGATATAAATCTCTTTTACCTAAATTGGGCTCGCAAAATACGGTATTTTGATAAATCGCATTCGCTTCTAAATTCATGATGATTTCTTGCATAGCTTTTAAGCCACCTTGCAATCCCTCTTCACTGATAAAATTTAAATCATCTTTACTAGTATGGTATTCTTTATAATCACCAAATCTAGTTCTACATATACAAACTACAGGTAGGTTTACCAAAGGAGAGCAATATTGTCTTTCGTTGCTTCCTCTGTATAAAAAACTAAATTCTTTAAAATTGTTTTTATCTTTTAAGGTGTGCAAAGCTACTTTATCAGCTAGGGTAGTCTCACTTGGAGTGTGAATGAGTGAGTAGGCATTATCATCACCCATACATGAAAGTGCAAAGCCTGCTTTGGTATACTTTTGTAGATGCTCTAAATGCTTACTAAGATAAACTATACTCCCTATAGTTTCAGGAGCAAAAACAAAACGGTAGTTATATTTTCTTTCTTTGAGTTCTAAAAGCCATTTGGCTAAAAACGTAGCTACCACAGGACCACTTAGCTCATTATTTGCCATGGAAGGATGACAAAGATAAGTAGAGATTAAAATTTCATCTTTTGTTTCTTGTGTGCTAGGTATGAGTAAATCAGCATAGTTTAAAACCCCATTTTCATGGTGTTTTGCATCGATGAAAACTTTATATTTTCCTTCTTTTAGTTTAATTCTATCTTCATGTTTGATACAAAAGCCCCAGCGCCTTTTATAATAGCTTGTCACATAAGGTATAGCATCAGGCATATCCTCTATAGAGTAAAGATGTTCTTGTAGGCTTGTTAGATCAAGTTCTGTATCTATACCTATGCTATAGTTTAATACATGAAGATTATTTTGCTTAAAATCACAAATTTTTTCTTCATCTGGAGTGATGATATAAGCATCGTTTATCTCCCATTCAGCAGGTACTTCCCAGTCAAATACCTTACTTCCGCTTGCTATGGAGTGAATTTTTAATATACCCCCCCCCATAGCTTCATCAAGTATTTTTAAACTTTGTCTAAAACCCTCACCCGTGATACTTCTACATATAGGAAAAAGCTCACAAGCTAGCTCATGCATATTTTTATCCACAACAACCCTTTTTAGTTTCTTCTAAAACCTTAAGCAAACTATCTTTAACAAATTGCGCATCTTTTAAGCTCATTTCTTGATGGGCAGGTATGCTAAGTTGGGCTTTGTAAAAATTATCTGCATTTTCTAAAAACAACTTTCCATATAAGTTTTTATAGTAACTAAACTCATAGGTAGGTTTGTAATGCACTTGCACACCTATGCCTAAATTTAATAATTTTTCAAAAATGATTTCTTTTTGACAGTAAAACTCAGGATAAAGCAAAATAGGATATAAATGTCTTGAGCTTTTTTTATAATCTTTGATTTTAATCGTACTAAAATAAGGATTTTTTTCAAATTCTTTATCGTAAAAACTTGTGATGATTTCTCTTTTTTCTAGCATATTATCAAGCTTTTTAAGTTGATTTATACCCAAGGCACAAGCTACATCGCTTAAACGATAATTATAGCCTAGCTCAACCATATCGCTATCCCAAAGTTTTTTTTTGACTATGCCATGACTTCTTAAAAGCTTGATTTTTGAGATTAATTCCTCATCATTGCTAACGACTGCACCACCTTCAAAAGTAGTGATTGGCTTGACTGGATGAAAGGAAAATATGCTTAAATCAGCCATAGAGCCTACTTTTTGATCTTTATAAGTAGCGCCTAAAGCATGACTTGCATCATCAATGAGTGGGATATGGTATTGTTTAGCTAGAGTTAAGATTTCATCCATTTCTACGCTATTTCCTGCAAAATCAACCACGCAAATTGCTCCTATATCGGAGCTATCTTGTTTTAATCTTGCAGCAAGTTTTTTCTCATCAATATTCCCATCGCTTTTTACATCAACAAACTCTACTCTAGCACCTGCCATTAAAGCTGCATTTGCAGTTGCAGCAAAGGTTATTGGGGTGGTTAAAACGATTTTGTCTTTTACATCTAAAGATAAATACGCAAGGTGTAAAGCAGAAGTGGCTGAATTTAGCACACAGGCATATTTTACACCTACATATTCACAAAGAGCTTGTTCAAATTCTTCAACCTTTTTTCCACCGGTTAAAAAATCATCTTTTAAAGCTTCACAAACTACTTGTATGTCTTGATCATCGATGTTTTGATGAGAATAAGTAAGCATGTTAATCTACCTTTGTTTGATCAATAATATTTAAAAGTTCTTCTTGGCTAATCCATGAAGGGTTATTATCAGAACTATAAGAAAATCCATCGGCTACTTTTTTACCTTTTTCGCCTTTGGCATTAACGCTAAAGTCAATGTTTATATTATTAAATTGAATGCTTGGACTAATGGCATAATAATTTTTAAATTCATAAGTTAAGTGACTATCATCACTTGAAATCATAATCTCATGCAGTTTTTCACCCGCTCTTATGCCTATGATTTTATGGGCTAACTTAGGCGCCATAGTTTTAGCTAAATCAGTGATTTTCATCGAAGGAATTTTTGGCACGAAAATTTCCCCTCCATGCATACACTCAAAGTTATTTAGCACAAAATTAACTCCATCTTCTAAAGATATCCAAAATCTTGTCATTCTCTCATCGGTAATAGGAAGTTCTTTAGCGCCTTCATTGATTAGTTTTTTAAAAAAAGGTATAACAGATCCTCTTGATCCTACGACATTGCCATATCTTGTAACGCTAAATTTAGTATGTGAGCTTCCTGCGATATTATTTGCTGCTACAAAAAGCTTATCGCTTGCAAGCTTTGTAGCACCATATAAATTAATAGGATTACAAGCTTTATCAGTGGAAAGTGCGATGCATTTTTCTACATTGTTTTCCAAACATGCATCGATTACATTTTGTGCACCATTGATATTGGTTTTTATGCATTCCATTGGATTATACTCAGCAATTGGTACATGTTTCATAGCGGCTGCATGAATGACAAAGTCCACATCTTTCATAGCTATGCTTAGTCTTTCTTTATCTCTTATATCTCCTATAAAATAACGCATGCACTCATTATTAAATTCTCTTGCCATTTCAAATTGCTTGAGTTCATCGCGTGAGTAGATGATGATTTTTTTAGGTTGGTATTTTTGAAGCAAAGTTTTGGTGTAAGTCTTTCCAAAACTTCCTGTGCCACCGGTGATTAAAATACTTTTTCCATTAAACATCTTTATTTCCTAGTATTCAATAACTTTTTTATATCGTCTAAAAATTGAATTATTTTAAAATTCTTGGTAAAGTTATGCCTGTTTGGGCTTGATATTTACCCTTTTTATCTGCATAAGTTACATCGCAAGGTTCATCGCCTTGTAAAAATAAAACCTGTGCTATACCCTCATTAGCATAAATTTTAGCAGGCAATGGAGTGGTATTTGAAATTTCTATAGTAATATGCCCTTCAAAACCTGGTTCAAAAGGGGTCACATTGACTATAATCCCACATCTTGCATAGGTACTTTTACCAAGGCAAATGGCTAAAACATCATTTGGCATTTTAAAGTATTCAACTGTTCTTGCGAGTGCGAAAGAATTAGCAGGCACTATACATACATCGCCTACAAAATCTACCACATTCTCTTCTACGAAATTTTTTGGATCCACAACTGTGGAATTTACATTAGTAAAAATTTTAAATTCTCTCCCAACTCTTATATCATACCCATAGCTTGAAAGCCCATAACTTACTATGCCTTTGCCTATATTTGCTTCGCAAAATGGCTCGATCATATTGTGTTCTAATGCCATTTTTTTGATCCAATTATCTGCTTTTAAGCCCATTTTTATCCTTTATTATTAAAGTGAATTTTTAAATTATATCTTAAAATAAAAGTAAAAAATAAATAATTGAAGTTATTTTTAGTATTTTTATATATAATTATAAATTAAGTCTTATAAATTAAGGAGAGAGTATATGACAAAAGAAGAAATCAAAGAACTAATGCAACTTTTTGCAGAAGCAAATATAAGCAAGATAAAAATAAAAGAACAAGATGGATTTGAAATAGAACTTGAAAGAGATATGTGTTGTGAGTTACCAGCTCCAACTCCTGTTGCTCCAGCACCACAACCAATCAATGTAAATGTAGTAAATGAAACTAAATCAAACTCAAATTCTTCCAATAAACCAACTATCAACAGCCCTATGGTAGGTACTTTTTATCAAGCTCCAAGCCCAGGTGCGGCACCTTTTGCTAAAGTAGGCCAAACTATTAAAAAAGGAAGCACGATCGCAATCATTGAAGCAATGAAAATTATGAATGAAATCGAAGCAGAGTATGATTGTAGGATAGTAGAAGTTTTAGTAGCAGATGGCCAACCTGTAGAATTTGGTATGCCTTTATTTGTGGTGGAGAAATTATAAAATGGAAATTAAAAAAGTTTTAATAGCAAATCGTGGAGAAATTGCTTTAAGAGCTTTAAGAACCGTAAAAGAAATGGGCAAGAAAGCAATTTGTGTGTATTCTACTGCAGACAAAGACGCTTTGTATTTAAAATATGCTGATGCGAGTATTTGCATAGGAAATGCTAGAAGCTCAGAAAGCTACTTAAATATCCCTGCTATCATTAGTGCAGCAGAGATTAGTGAAGCAGATGCGATTTTTCCAGGATATGGGTTTTTAAGTGAAAATCAAAATTTTGTTGAAATTTGTGCAAAACATAATATCAAATTCATAGGACCTTCAGTGGCTGCTATGGCACTAATGAGTGATAAAAGTAAAGCAAAGCAAGTAATGCAAAGAGCAGGTGTGCCTGTGATCCCAGGAAGTGATGGGGCTTTAGGTGGGGTAGAAGCAGCAAAAAAACTTGCTAAAGAGATAGGTTATCCTGTGATCTTAAAAGCAGCAGCAGGTGGTGGTGGCCGCGGTATGCGTGTAGTTGAAGATGAAAAAGACTTAGAAAAAGCGTATTGGTCAGCAGAAAGCGAAGCTATGAGTGCTTTTGGTGATGGTACTATGTATATGGAAAAATATATTCAAAACCCACGTCATATCGAAGTGCAAATCATAGGAGATAGCTTTGGTAATGTGATTCATTTGGGTGAGAGAGATTGTTCGATGCAAAGACGCCACCAAAAACTTATAGAAGAATCTCCTGCAATTTTGCTTGATGAAAAAACAAGAGCAAGACTTCATGAAACAGCGGTTAAAGCTGCTAAAGCGATTGATTATGAAGGTGCGGGAACTTTTGAATTTTTAGTAGATAAAAATTTAGATTTTTATTTTATCGAGATGAATACACGTTTGCAGGTTGAACATTGTGTGAGTGAAATGGTAAGTGGTGTGGATATTATTGAGTTAATGATTAAAGTAGCTGAAGGATATCCTTTACCAAAACAAGAAGAAATCAAACTTAAGGGTCATTCTATAGAGTGTAGAATCACTGCTGAAGATTCTAAAACCTTTTTACCATGCCCAGGCAAAATCACAAAATACGTAGCCCCTGCAGGTCGCAATGTAAGAATGGAAAGCCACTGCTATCAAGATTATAGTGTGCCTCCTTATTATGATTCAATGATTGGTAAGCTAGTAGTTTGGGGTGAAGATAGAAACACTGCGATCGCAAAAATGAAAATAGCATTACACGAACTTATCGTAGGTGGAATTAAAACAACAAAAGATTTTCACTTAGCTATGATGGATAATGCGGATTTTATTAACAATAATTATGATACAAATTATCTTTCAAGACATTAATTTAAGATAGGTTTTAACCTATCTTAATTCTTCTATGTGAGCATTTGCTCTTATTTTATCTAGATGATTTTTTAAAGCTTGTTCTTTTTGGCTAAGAATATATGCATTGCTTACTTGATCTTTGATCAAATCAAAATCAATAGGGTTTTTTCCATATTTTTCTTTTATAAAGTATACAATATAAGCATTTTCTCCGTTTAATACTGGTGTAAATTCTCCTATTTTGGTGTTGTTTAATAATGCGAGTAATCTTGGATCTATGTTAGCTGCGTTTAAGCTAATGGCTTTTGATTTGATTTGGGCATTTTTATACATAGGATTTTGCGCAAGTTGTTGCAAAAGTTCAGGATTGGTAGAGTTGTAAACTACTAGGTCGATGTTGGAAAAAGTGCTAAATTTATCAAGGTTGTTTTCGTAAAAATGCTTAATCGCCTCATCATCGATATTGATTTTTGCATTTTGCATGATACTTCTATATAGCTTTTCTCTTTCAATGTCTTTTCTTACTTGATTTTTAAAAACATCAAAATTAAGACCATCTTTTTCTATTTTTGCTTGCAAGCCGTTAATATCGGTTTTATTACCTTTAGCAATTTGGGCTAGTTTTTCATTGAGCTCAAAAGTGCTGACATTGATCCCTAGTTTTTGTGCTTCACTTTGTTGGATTTTATCATCTACTAAAAAAGCAATGGCTTTTTGCTTATCATTAGTTTGTAGCTGTTTCATTGTTTGTTTAATATCATATAGAGTAATGGGTTGATTTTCTACTACCATTGCTACGCCACCTAGGGTTTGTGCATATAAGATATTTGCTGTAAAACAGCAAGATAATAAAAATTTTTTCATATAAAACCTTTATTTAAGTGTAAATATAGCATTATAACAATAAAAATTTAAAAAAGGTAAAAATATGCAAGAAATCACAACACGTTTTGCTCCTTCTCCAACAGGATATTTACATATAGGTGGACTTAGAACAGCTTTATATAACTATCTTTATGCAAGAAAGAATAAGGGTAAGTTTTTATTGCGTATTGAAGATACGGATTTAAAAAGAAATTCACAAGAAGCAACACAAGCAATTATAGAAGCATTTGAGTGGTGTGGGCTAAATCATGATGGGACAATCGAGTATCAATCTCAAAGATTTGACATTTATAAACAATATATTCAAAAACTACTAGATGAGGGTAAGGCATATTATTGTTATATGAGTAAAGAAGAGCTTGATGAATTAAGAACTAAGCAAGAAGCAGCTAAAGAACGCCCAAGATATGATGGAAGATATAGGGATTTTAAAGGCACTCCGCCAAGTGGCATTGAACCGGTGGTGCGTATTAAAGCGCCACAAAGTGGAGAAATTAAATTTATAGATGGTATTAAAGGTGAGGTAAGTTTTAAGGCTGAAGATATTTTAGATGATTTTGTAATCGCAAGAAGTGATGGTAGTCCAATTTATAATTTAACTGTTGTAATTGATGATGCGTTAATGGGTGTGAGTGATGTTATAAGAGGAGATGATCATTTGTCAAATACACCAAAGCAAATTGTGCTTTATGAAGCGTTAGGTTTCAAAATTCCTCAATTTTATCATGTAGCCATGATCCATGGAGAAGATGGTAAAAAACTTTCTAAGCGTCATGGTGCGACCGATGTAATGGAATACAAAAATATGGGAATTTTACCTCAGGCTTTGCTTAATTTTTTAGTGCGTCTTGGTTGGAGCCATGGAGATGATGAAATTTTTTCTTTAGAAACTATGCAAGAACTTTTTGATCCAAATCATATCAACAAAAGCGCATCTTGTTATAACTTTAAAAAATTAGAATGGCTCAATGCTCACTATATTAAAACTTTACCATTTGAAGAAATCAATAGACAGCTAAAAGATCTTGGTTTTGATTTAAGTCAGTTTGATAAAGCACCGTTTTTATTAGATCTATTAAGAGAGAGAGCAAAAACTCTACATGATATCATTCAAAGTGCTAAAGTGTTACTAAATGACCCAAAAGAATATGATCAAAAGGCTGTGGATAAATTTCTTAATACAACGAATTTAGCTTATTTGGAAAAATACGCTATGGTTTTAAATACACAAGAAAAAGCTTGTGAATTTGAAGAATTAACTAATCAATTCTTAGAAGAAAATAACTTGAAGTTAAAAGATCTAGCTCAAGCTATACGTATTGCACTTACGGGCAGCTCGGTGAGCCCTAGTATATTTGAAGTATTAGAATTTTTAGGAGTGCAAAAAGCTAAGCTTAGGATAGAGAATTTACTCAAATACATGAAGGAGAAATAATGAATTTAAAAGAAGAGGCTTTAGAATACCACTTGGGTGGCAAAGTAGATATTGTCACTAGAAAACCTATGGATAGTGCCCATGACTTATCTTTGGCGTATTCTCCGGGTGTTGCTGAGCCTTGTATTGAAATAGCAAAAGATGAGACTTTAGCATACAAATACACCAATAAAGCTAATTTAGTTGCTATTATAAGTGATGGAAGTGCGGTTTTGGGGCTTGGTAATATAGGAGCTAGTGCAAGTAAGCCTGTTATGGAGGGTAAAGCGTGTTTGTTTAAAAAATTTGCGAATGTGAATGCTTATGACTTAGAGATTAATGCGCATAGCGTGGATGAAATTGTTACTTTTTGTAAAGCTGTAGCACCTACATTTGGAGGGATTAACTTAGAAGATATTTCAGCACCAAAATGCTTTGAGATTGAAGCTGCTCTGCAAGATCTTGGAATTCCTGTAATGCATGATGATCAACATGGCACTGCGATCATTTCTACTGCAGGATTGATGAATGCTATGGAAATTAGCGGTAAGAAATTTGAAGATATTAAAGTGGTTGTAAGTGGTGCTGGCGCAGCGGGTATTGCAAGTGCTAGAATGTATAGAAGCTTAGGTGTAAAAAACATCATTTTAGTGGATAGTAAAGGTGTGATCAATACCCAAAGAAATGATTTAAATCAATATAAATTAGAATTTGTAAGCGATACCAAAGACAATACTTTAAGAGAAGCTTTAAAAGGGGCTGATGTATTTTTAGGTTTAAGCGCTCCTAAAATTTTAGATGATGAAATGATTTTAAGCATGGCTAAAGATCCTGTTATTTTTGCTTTGGCTAATCCTGTGCCTGAAGTAATGCCAGAAGATGTAAAAAGGGTTAGAGATGATGCTATAGTAGGTACAGGAAGAAGCGATTATCCTAATCAAATTAATAATGTTTTAGGATTTCCTTTTATTTTTAGAGGTGCTTTAGACGTTAAAGCAACTAAAATTACTGAAAATATGAAAATAGCAGCAGCTAAAGCTTTGGCTGATTTAGCTAAACTTGAAGTAACTGATGAGGTTAAGCAAGCTTACGGGGTGGAAGAACTTAGCTTTGGAAGAGACTATGTGATACCAAAACCATTTGACGTGAGAGTAAAAGCTCTTGTGAGTGCTGCAGTTGCTAAGGCTGCGGTAGAAGATGGTGTGGCATTGATTAAAGAGTTTGATTATCAAAAATACCTAGCAAGTTTACAATAATTTTTCAATATTAAGTTTTATTTAAAATTATTTTTTGAATAAAACTTAATCTTCTTTTCTAAATTTCCAAAAAATCTTTTTTTAGTTTTGGTATATTTTCTTTTTAGGATAAAAATATCTTCTTTATTTTAAAAATAAATGTTAAATTTTGATATAAATTTTAATATTGATGATGTTTTTAATTAAATTAATTTATATTTAAGATATTTTTTTATAGTATGATAATACTTAATCATAGAAAGGTATATATGGTTTTTGGAAAGATAGATTTTCTTAATTTACTCCCTTTACATATCTATCTTAAAAAAACTGCTTTTCCTAGCTATGTTAAGAAAACTACAGAGTATAAAAAAGGGGTTCCTAGTAAGCTAAATCGCCATTTGTATTTTAGGCGTATTGATGCGGCGATTATATCAAGCATTGAAAGTCGTAGAAAAAAATACAAAACCTTAAATGTGGGGATTTGCGCAAGCAAAAAGGTGGAAAGCGTTTTAGTGAAAAAAAATTCTCAAAGCAAAGAAGATGCAAGTTCAGCAACTTCAAATGCTCTTGCAAAAGTTTTAAAGCAAAAAGGGGAGGTTATCATCGGTGATAAAGCTTTAAAACTTTACTTACAAAACCCAAATGACTACATTGACTTATGTCAGTTGTGGTATGAAAAAACCAATTTGCCTTTTGTTTTTGCACGCTTTGCATGCGTAAGAAATTTTTCAATCTATAAAAAAATGATGAAGCAGTTTGCAAATAGTAAAATTTTTATTCCCCAATATATATTGTTAGATTATGCTAAAAGTAGAGGGCTTTCTCAAAAAGAAATTATTGCATATTTAAAGCTGATTTATTATAAAATAGAAACCAAAGAAAAAATGGCACTTAAAAGATTTTTATCTAAAACAAGTAGTAAAATACTTTAAGCGATGTTAACCCAATCAAGGCGTTACTGCAGATAAAAAAAGCTTGCAATTTGGCTGATGATTTTTTCTTCTAAGGATTCTTTAGCTCTATCTATATTGCCAAGATATGCTGTTCTTGCCAAAAGAGAAGTACTTTGGGTCGAATTTGGGCTTATGATTTGCAAATTAACTTGCATTAGATAGTAATTTTCCACTTCCATTTCAAATACATCATCGATTTTATCAAAGCTATTAAAGAAAAATCTTGCACTAGATGCGCGTAGTCTTTGTGCATAGGAAAATTTTTTAAAATCCACTATATTAATGTAAATTTGGTAATCGCTTTGATTATTGTTGAAAACCAGTCCTAAATTTTGTAGCTTTTGTTTGAGTTTGGTTTCTAGCTTTGTGTTTAATTTTGAAGGATTGTTGATGTGTAAAGAAAAACTTTGATTTTTTCTTGCTTGCAAGAAAATACCTTCATTGCTAGTTTGAACGAAAGATTGCATAGAGCCTGTGCATGCATTAAAAAATAATGCAAACACAAGCAAGAAAAAACTATTTTTGAGCATCGATGATGGTTGGTACAGCACGAAGGCCAAGTTTAGAGTATTTTGCAAAAGTATCTCTTACAGCCTGAACCTCTGACTCGCTTGGTTTTTTATAGTCTTTTAAATTTTTATCATAGTATTTTTTCATGATAGCAATTTTTTGTGCATCATTTTTTGCACTTTTACTTTCTTTGTAAATTAATGCAGACTTTTCAAATGCGCTTGTATCATGGATTGGAGTAAGGATAAATTTTACTTGGTGGGTTTTTAATACTTCTTCGATTTTATCTAAATGCATTCTACAGTAAGGGCATTCAGGGTCACTAAATACATAAAGCAAAGGTTTGTTTTTATCACCTAAAGATACAAACATTTTTTCTTTTTTAAGTTCTACTAAAGCTTTTTTTGAAAATTCAGCTTGTTGTTTTTCCATGAGTTTTGCTTGATAAACTTGAGAATAAAATTGACCATTTTTTACATCAATCACTTCAGTTGTAATGATGTTTGCTTGAGTGAAAACAATTTCTTGAAAGCTTTTTCCACTGATTTCAAAATTAACTGTAACTGCTTCAAAATCAGTTTCAGGAACTTTTTCTCTGTTAGAAACACTAATGTTAGCGTTGGATAGGTTGGGATTTTTTTTGAAAAAATTAATAATTTCTTCATTACTCGCGGCAAATAAAGAACTAGCGAGAGTTAAAAGAGTTAAAGATTTTTTCATTCTTTTCCTTTATTTTAAATTTTTCACACATTATAAAATGTAAACTTTAACACTTAGGTTCTTAAAAACCTTTTTTCATCTATTTTTACTACTTGAGGGTAGTTTTTGTCAAGATACTCTAAGTAAGCTATGGCATACTTTCTTGAAATTTGAAAATGGTTTTTAACAAAAGCTACATCTAGATGATGTGTTTGTAAAAGTTTTAAAAACTCTTGCATAAGGTTTTCAAGAGAATTTTTTTCTATGAAAAGATTATGTGCAAGTCTGATAACTTTATTTTCTTTGGTGAGTTTTTTTAAAATGAAATCTCCATTTTTTCTATCAAGTTCTAGATACTCATAAAGATTATAAGGCGCAGTAGGTTTAATACCTTCTTTTTTTAAAATTTCATAAAGTTCACAATGGGCTTTTTCTTGCAATCTTTCATAATTTTGTCCTTTTAAAAACCATATCCCATCTTTAAAATCTAACTTTTCTTGCATTTGCATAAGTGTATAAGCGCAAAAATTTTCACTCGCCCAAGAAAGTCTTAGGGCAATAGAATGAGGCGATATTAATGCGTAAGGATTTTTAGAAAAGATAAAATTAATAAAATCTTTCAAGTTTTGCATAGCATTAAGATCGTATACATTTAAAGCTTGCTCATCGACAAAAACATGATCTAAGCTTCTTGCTAAATTCAAAGCTTGTTCATGGGAGAGTTTGAAGCGTTGGTAGCATGAGAGCAAACCAAAACCAAGTTTGTGGGTTTGTTTTAAAAATTCAAACACTCTTTTAAAATCTCTTTGTTCTAAAAGCATGAGATATTTGGTTTTGATATCTTTTTTTAAAGGCTCGCTTACTGCATTAAGCACTACACCACCACTTTTAATGCGTCCATTTTCAAGTAGGATAAATTTATCATCAAAACATAGAGCCAAGTTTTTATCAAAATCTAAACTCACATAAGTTTTATCTTCTAACTCTTTGATGATGCTTATTTTGGCATTTAGTTTTTTTGACCCACTACAAAATTCCAAAATACTTCCATGTTTAACCCCTGTGGTAAAAACTACTCCATCGATGCTTTTAAAGCTTTTAAAAACACCTTTTTTGCTAAGCACGTAGCCTTTTTTTAATTCATGATAATCACAGTTTAAACTCAAAGCAACTCTGTTGTAAGCTTTTGCTTCTAAAATATTTTCTTCATGAATTTGTATATTTTTTATCATGATATCTTTTTGTGTTTCAAGGCAAAAGATTTTTTCGTTTTTATGGATTTTTCCCTCATTTAAGCTTCCTGTTACTACTGTACCTATACCTTTTAGAGAAAAAACCCTATCAATGTAGTATCTAAAAATCAAATTTTCATCATTTTCTTTGGGTTTTAGGCTTAGAAGATAGTTTTTTAAACTCAAGATACTTTGCTCATCATAAATACTAGTTGCAAATACTTTTAAGATGTTGACTTTAAAAGCGCTGATCTCATTTAAAAGTTCTTTTTGCTTATATTCAAAGTCTTTGCATAAATCAACTTTGCTTAAAACAAGCACTACATCTTTTACACCTAAAAATTCTAAGACCTTTAGATGCTCTATACTCTGAGCTTTTAAACCCTCGTTGATATCTATGACAAACATACACACTCTAAAACCAAAAGCACCGCTTATCATAGTTTTGATCAAACTTTCATGTCCTGGTACATCGATAAAAGCAATGTTTAAATTTTCACTTTTTAAGTTTGAAAAACTCAAATTAATTGTAATGCCTTTTTCTTGTTCTTCTTTTAAATCATCTCCTTCAAATCCATTAATAGCTTTAATCAGTGAAGTTTTGCCATGATCAATATGCCCAGCTGTGCCTATGATAATACTATGCATGAAATACCTCTTTGATAGCGTGGATTAAACGGCTTAAATCTTTTTCTAAAATACTTCTAAAATCTAGCACAAAACACCCATTTTCAATACGACCAATGATACCTTTTTTTCTAAATTTTTCTTGCAAAGGCAAAGCCTTCTCATTAAAACTTAACACAAGAGTGTCTAGGCTTTTATCGGGCATAGATCCACCGCCTACTAAACTTTTAGAAGTTTTTAACTCGCATTTTACAGGAATCTTTTCTTGAACAAAAAGCGCCTTTTTTTCTATAGTTTTTAAATCATCATTTAAAAGTTTTAAAGTAGGAATTTTTTCATATTCTTTTTCCAAATAAGCCTTGGTGGTTTCATTTAAAAAAGCAAGTGTGATTTTATCAACTCTTAACATTCTTAAGAGTTGATTTTTCTTTAGCTGTTGAATGTATTTTTTCTTTCCAAGTATAATGCCTGCTTGCGTAGAGCCAAAAAGCTTATCACCGCTAAAACTTAAGATATCGCAGTGTTTTAAAAGCTCTTTCACGTTTGGCTCATTTTTACTGAGTTGTTTGTTGATTTTTTCACACCAGCCAGCACCTAAATCATAATATGAAATGAGTTTTTTCTTTTTTGTTAAAGTGTGAATTTCACTTAAACTTACTTCTTCAAAAAAACCTTTAAAAGCAAAGTTAGAGCGGTGGGTTTTTAAAATCATCTTAGTATTTTCATTGATGACATTTTCATAATCATACAGATGAGTTTTATTAGTTGTGCCTATTTCTTTTAGTCTAACACCGGCTGCTAGCATAACTTCAGGAATTCTAAAATTTCCACCAATTTCAACTAGCTCACTCCTTGAAGTGATAACCTCATTATTTTTTGCTAAAGTATTTAAGATTAAAAATACAGCTGAAGCGTTATTGTTAACTACTAAACAATCTTCACAATCAAACAAAATTTTTAAATTTGCATTTAGCGCATCATATCTTGATCCTCTTTTGCCAGTTTGCATGTTAAATTCTAAGTTAGAGTAAGAGCAAATAATTGGCTTAGTTTTTTCAAAAATATGTTCATCAATGATACTACGACCAAGGTTGGTGTGTATGATCACACCAGTGGCATTGACTAAGCTTTGACTTTGTGTATTTAAAAAATCTTGTATATTTTGTGTGATTTTTGTGAGTAAATCTTGTAAACTAAAATTTAAATTCTCATTTTTAGCGAGTTCTTTTTTACAATTTGAAACAACTTGCTTAGCAAAGTAAGATCTTAGGTATAAAGGGTAATCAGCTAAGATTTCATCGTTGATTAAAGTGTTTATGGGTGGAAAATTTCTAAATTTGTTCATCTTAAACCTTAAGAATAAATTAGTAAAATTATAACTTTTTTATAATGAAATTTATATAATTAAAGCCAAAAAATTAAAAAGAGAGTGTAATGAAAGATTTTGTATTTTTAGAAAATGAAGACTTAATCCCTTTAAGTGATAATATTAGCATAGTTCAAAAAGCCTGTGAAGAAGAAGTTTTTATAGGAAATTCAAAGCTTTTAAATCCTGAAGTTTATGCGCCTGAGATTAATTTTTATCTTAAAAATTCTCAAGATGATGTGCTAGCAAAATCAAAAACTATTGATTTTTTATATCAAGTTAGATCTAAAGTCTATGATTTGGGTCTTGATTTAGAATATACTAAAGAAGTGGGTAAAAATGTAATCCTTGTAAGCGATGAGGAGCAAAGCGAGTTAATTGAAAGTTTAAAACAAGAAGAATACAAGGTTTTAAAACTAAGCAATGAGCAGTGTTTGGGTGTTTTAGGTTGTGTAGGTGAGCTTTGTGTGATAGCGTTGAAAAATGGCGAGCAAGTGGAGATTGATTGTGATTTTTTTCTCTATGATACAAAAAAAGAAAGCTTTGATCAGCAAAGTGGCTGTTATGATTTTTCTAGCTTGAGTCAAGAAGCACTTATAAAACTTTTAAACTCTAATTCTCCAAAATATAAATTTAGAAATTACATTAGTTATGATGATAGCATTTGTCAATACCATAAAAGAAGAAGTGTTCATTGTGGAAAATGTGCCGAAATCTGTCCTAGTGTGGCTATTTTAAAAGACGATGAGCAAAAGAAATTAGAATTTTCTCATGTAGATTGTTTAAGTTGTGGCGATTGTGTAGGAATTTGCCCTAGTGGCGCGCTTGATTATGCGCCTATGCCACGCAATAGTTTTTATGAAATTTTAAAATTCTATGAAGATAAAATCATCTTAATCATTCCTGAAAAAATGTCGATTGAAAATTTAAATATCACTTTAAAAAAAGATGTGATGCCTTTTATGATTAAAGGAGAAAATTATCTAGATCAAGCACATTTTCTAGCTATGCTTCAAACAAGTGGTGCGAGTGTAGTTTTTTATAGCAATGGTTTATCACAAGGTGCTTTAGAAGTGGTAGATTTAATGAATGAAATTTTTCAAAGAAAATACAAACAAAATGCAATTTTTGTAGCTCAAAACGAAAAAGAACTTTTAGAAGCTATGGAGCAAGCTTGTTTTATTGATGATCTTAAATTTATTTCTTATAATCCTGCGCTTTTAAAAAGAGAAGATTTTGCAATAAGACTAAGAGAATTTATAGGGGATCAAAATTTAGGCAATATTCCAAGTAAAGAGTGGATACGCTATGGAAAAATCACTATTAATACCGATACCTGTACTTTGTGTCTTTCTTGTGTTGGAGCTTGTAATGTAGGAGCTTTAGTGGCTGATGCTAAAGATAATTCTTTGAAATTTAATGCGAGTTTGTGTACTACCTGTGGGTATTGCGAAGCAAGTTGTGCTGAAAACGACACGCTAGTACTTCAAAGAAGTGGTATAGATTTAGAAAAAGAGTATTTTTCTTTTATGATTTTAGCTCAAGATGAGCTTTTTGCTTGTGTTGAATGCGGGAAGGAATTTGCTACTAAAAAAGCCATTGAAAAAATCGCTAGTATAATGAAGCCAAGATTTATGGGCGATGAAGCGAAAATAAAAACGCTATATTGTTGTGCTGAATGTAAAGCAAAGGTAATGATACAAAGTATGAATGTGCTTTAAGCCAAAAGGCTTAAGCACTAAGTTTTAACCCCACAACTCCAATGATGATTAAAATAATAAAAATAATCTTATTAACCGTTATGGCTTCTTTAAAAACTAAAAACCCAACCACACTAACAAGCGCTAAGCCACATCCAGCCCAAGTTGCATACGCAACACTAAGATCAATTTTCTTTAAAGCGTAAAATAAACCTACCAATGAAAAAGAAAAAAATATTGCAAAAACAATCAAATAAAGATTATTTTTACTTATACTTGCGTATTTCATAGAACTAGTTGCAATTACCTCAAAAATTATACTCATCGCTAAAACAAACCAATGCATTTTTATTCCTTTATCAGTTAAAATAAATTAAATTATAAAAGAATAAAAGGCGGTGCAGTAGGGGCTATAAAATAACCATAAGATAGTCTTACTTTCCATGGAGTCCATAAGCTTGTATAGAATTTTAAGATAAAAAATCCATAAGTCATTTATCGCCTTAGAATGTTATAATCAGCGTATTTTATCATATTTTAGCTAGGTTAAGTGTAAAAGCTTTTTGGCTTAGAAGCACCTCATCGTTTTCTTTGAAATTTTTTGCTTCTAAAGGACTTAAGACAACTTGAGTGATTTGGTTTCCTATGGCAAGAATAGCAACAAAAATACTATCTTGTTTTTGCAGTTTTAAGATACGGGCTTTGATAGCAAATTTCTGAGAACCTTGCGTTTTTAAAAAAACTTCATTAGGAGTACCTTCTTTTATGATGACTCCATTTTCTAAAATGATGACTTTATTGGCTAGTTTATAAACTTCACTTACATCATGGCTGATTAAAATGGTGGTGATTTTGTAAGTTTTGTGAATGTTTAAAAGATAATCTTGCAAGCGTTGTTTGATTTCATTATCTAAAGCACTAAATGGCTCATCTAAAAGTAAAAGCTTTGGTCTTTGCATAATGGCTCTTGCTAAAGCCACGCGTTGTTTTTGTCCCCCGCTTAGTTCTTGAATGTGACTTTTTCTGTGCTGATTTAAATCCAAAAGATCCAAAAGCTCATTTGCAAATTCAAGATCTTTTTTAGCATATAGTAGATTTTGCTCTACATTCATATTTTCAAACAAAGCATAGTCTTGAAAAACAAAACCAAGTTGTCTTTTTTGTGGGCTTAAGAAATTTTTTTCATCAAAAAATATCTTATCACGAAAAATACAACTTCCTTGTGCTTTTTCAAAACCAGCTAAAATTCTCAAAAGCGTAGTTTTTCCACTCCCACTTTTTCCAAAGATAGCGCAAAACTCACCTTCTTTGACTTCAAAATTAATTTTAAGATGAAATTCTTTGTTTTTGAATTTTTTTTCACAATGGATTTTTAACATACATACTCTTTGATAAATAAAGCACTAGGATGAATATAAGCAAATACAAAATCATTTTTTTGATATGCTTGTTCTAAAAATTCAAAAGTGCTTATTTGGGTTTCAAAGGTGCAAATTTCACTTTCTAATCTTATAACAGTGATGATTTGTCCTTGAAAAATATCTATGATTTTTGCATGAAGAGTGTTTAAAAATGTATTAGCTAAGTTTATTTTGCTTAGTAAACATTCACTACTTTTAAAAGCTAACACAACTTCTTGATTAATGCTTGCTTTTTCATCAAGTTCTAAAGCAAGCATGTATAATTTGTGTTTTTGGGCAAAAAATTCCACCCAGTTTATATTGTCATGATTTTGAATAGAATGAATTTTGGCTTTAATCATGGGATATTATAGCCATAAGCTTTGAAAATTTGCTTAGCTTTATCGCTTAGGATAAAATCATAAAATTTCTTTGCCTTAGCATTGTCTTTACCATAAGAAGTGATAACAATGCCTTGATTGATTGGATCATAGAGTTTTGGATCGATTAAAATATAATTTTTACCTTCTTGAAGTTTGTAAGATTTCATTGCATTTTCATGTAAAGCGCTTGCTGCTATAAAACCCACATCAGCTGCTTTAAGTGTTTGAGTAAGAGCCTCCCCGATAGACTTAGCTTCGATGATTTTAGCTCTTGTTTGTTTATAAATTTTAGCATTTTGTAAAGCTTCTATACTAGCTTGGCCATAGGGTGCTGCTTTGGGATTGGCAATGGAGATAATTTTAACTTTTTCATCATTGAGTGCGTTTAATCCTTTACTTAAATCCACATTTTGCACTCTTAAAGTAAGTAGCGCTAAAGCACCTTGTGCGTAGATAACAGGTTTGGTGCTAGCAAAATGATCATCATATAAGCTTTGAGCAAATTTCATATTTGCAGCCATAAAAATATCAAATGGAGCTCCATTTTTAATCTGTGCAACCAAATTTCCACTAGCACCTAAACTTACATTGACGCTAATGTCTGGATTTTCTTTTTGAAATTCTTTTTGCAAGGCTTTAAATGCATAGGCTACATTTGCAGCTGCTGCGATGTTTACATCGGCTCCATAGCCAAAAATACATAAAAAAAGTAAGGCGAAAATTTTTTTCATTTTAATCCTTTTGGTTGTAAATTTAAAAAAATTATAGCTTATTTTTGAATGCAAAAATAAATTTTTATTTTTTGCATATTTTTCAAGACTTATTTTATCAATAAATAAAAATTTTTTATTTTTATAAAGAATATTTAAAAATTTATTTTAATATAAAAATTTATATGAATTTTTGTATAATTGATGTAATTTAAACTAAGAGATTTTCACAAAGGAATGGGTTTTGTTAAAATACTTATTGTCTGTATTTTTGTTTTTAAATACCTTGGTTTTTGCTAGCGACTTTGAAGATTTTGAGCAAGAGTATCAAAAAAAAGAAGTCAAAGATAGTTTTTATACTTACAATAAAGCTATGAGCAAGTTTAATTACGACCTTTATATGTATCTTTTAAGACCAGTTGTACTTTCTTATAAGAGTGTAACGCCTACTTTTGTAAGAACAGGGGTAAAAAATGCATTTGATACAACAAGATCGCCTTTTAGAATGATCAATCATCTTTTGACTTTAGAATTTAAAAAAGCAGGAGAAGAATTTGGGAGATTTTGTGTTAATGTCATTTTTGGTCTTGGCTTGTTAGATAGTGCAAGTAAGACATCTTTGAGAAGTTATGAGGCAGATTTTGGAACTACTTTGGGCAAATGGGGTATGGGAAGTGGGCCGCATTTGGTATTGCCATTGATTGGTCCTTCTAATTTACGAGATAGTTTAGCCTTGCCGGTTAATTGGTTTATGGTGCCTGAGGGGTATATTAAGAATTTTTGGCTAGGTGCTAGTGTGAATGCTGCATTAAGATTAAATGAATTAAGCTTTGAACATGAAAAAATCGATGATGTTTATCAAAATAGTGTGGATTATTACACTTTTATACGTGATGCGTATGAGCAAAGACGCCAAGAGTTGATCAAATAAGGAGAAAAAATGAAAAAAATCATAGTTTTACTTTGTAGTGTGGCATTTGCTTTTGCTTTAAATTTGCAAGATATCTCTAAAACTATGCAAGAAAAAATTGATGAAAGTTTAAAAATTTTAGATCAAAATAAAAACAATAAAAACAAAGCAGCAGATGAAATCTTTGCTCTTTTTGATGGTGTTTTTGATTATGAATTAATGGCCAAACTTAGTCTTTCTACTAGATATGAAAAATTAAATTCAGCAGAAAAAACACAATTTAATCAAGCTTTTGAAAAAAATCTTAAAAAAAGCTTCACAGACAAGCTTGCTTTGTATGATTCGCAAAAATTAAAAGTTGTTGCTTTAGAAGAAAAAAATAAAAGAGCTTTTTTAAAAACATCAATGTTAGTAGATGGTAAAGAAAATTTTGTGACTTTTAAATTTTATGACAAAAACAATGATTGGCAAATTTATGATGTGGATATTTTTGGCATAAGTATCATTCAAACTTATCGTTCGCAGTTTAAAGATGTCTTACAAAATGGCAACTTTAAGACCTTACTTGAAAAGCTTTCTAGTGTTGATTTTTCTAAATAATGCTAAGTAGAATTTTAAAAGTTTTTTTAAATTTCCCAAAATTAACTTTGGGCTTTGCTTTGATTTTTTGTGTTTTTTTTGGATTTTTCGCAAAAAAATTAAGTGTAGATGCTAGTGCTGAAAGCTTGCTTTTAGAGCATGATGAGGGTTTGAAATTATATAGAGAAGTTTCAACACGTTATGGTAATGATAACTTTTTAATGCTTGCTTTTAGCCCCAAACAAGGGGATATATTTGACCAAGTTAATTTAGATAAAATCAAAAATTTAACTCAAGCTTTGTCAAAAATCAACGGAGTGGAGAAAGTTTTTTCTATCGCTAATGCTCCTTTGCTTACAAGTTCTAAGGGGAAAGAATTAAAAGAAATTATTCAAGATATTCCTAATATTTTTAGTCAAGATGTGGATATTGCACTAGCTAAAAAAGAAATTTTAAATCATCCTTTTTATAGAAACAATATCATTTCAAAAGATGGAAAAACGACAGGAATTTTGATCTATCTTGCACCTGATCTTGCATATAATGCCTTAGTTCACACAAGAGATGAGTTAAAAGATGAAAAAGAAAAGCACCAACTTAGAGTTTTGATAAAAGAACATCAAGAGTATTCAAGAAAATTCAGCGCTCAAAGACTACATGAAATCAATGCACTAGTGGCACAATATAGTCAAAATGGTGATTTTTTACATCTTGGTGGCGTTGAAATGATCGCTAATGATATGATTAATTATGTTAAAAGCGATTTGAAAATTTATGGACTTAGTTTAATTGGACTTTTATTTGTTGCACTTTGGTGGTTTTTTGGCTCTTTGCGTTTAGTATTTTTGGCTTTGGGGATTTGTCTGCTTTCTCTTTTTAGTTCTAGTGGAATTTTTGCGCTTTTGGGTTTTGATATCACTGTGGTTTCTTCAAATTATGTAGCTTTGGTATTGATCATAACTGTTTCTATTGTGATTCATTTAATCGTACATTTTATAGAAAATTTACAAAAACATCCAAAGTCTAGTGTCTATAAAATACTTCTTTCAACTTTACTAGACAAAGCAAAGCCGAGTTTTTTTGCTATTTTAACCACGGTTGTTGGATTTTTAAGTTTTGTTTTTTCAGATATTGAGCCTATCATCAAACTTGGTATAATGATGAGTCTTGGTATAAGTGTGAGTTTGATTTTAGCTTATGTGTATTTTGCTAGTATTTTGGTGTTAATGCCGCGTTTAGAATTTAAAAAGCTTAATCAAAGCTCGCTTTGTTTTTTAAATTTTTGTGCAAATGCGAGCTTAAAACATAGAAAAATCATTTACGGTATTAGTGTTTTATGTGTAGTGTTTGCTTTATGGGGTATTGCTCAAATTAAAGTAGAAAATAGCTTTGTGAGTTATTTTAAAGATAGTTCTAGAATTAAACAAGGTTTGCTAGTTATCGATAAAGACTTGGGTGGGACTATGCCTTTAGATGTGATTGTTCGCTTTAAACAAGAAAGGCAACACCAACAAAGTACTGATGAGTTTGAGCAAGAATTTGATGATCTAGCTAAAGATGATAGGTATTTTTTTAGTAGTGAAAAAACAAGAATAGCTGCTAAAGTACATGGGTTTTTGAGTAAACAAAAATACGTAGGTTCTGTGTTAAGTTTAGAAAGTTTACTAGAACTTGGCAAAAGCATTAATAATGGCAAGCCTTTAGATGATTTTGCTTTGGCTTTTTTGTATGAAAATTTAGACGAGGGTTTTAAAAAGCAGGTTTTAACTCCTTTTGTTAGTGTGGAAAATAATGAGTTAAGATTTAGTGTGCGTATGTTAGATAGCGATCCAAATTTAAGACGCGATGTCTTTTTAAAGCAGCTTGAAAAAGACCTAAACGAGCTTTTACAAAATGACAATGTGCAAGTGCAAATTAGTGGCATAATGCCTTTGTATAACAACATGCTTCAAAGTCTTTTTTCTTCGCAGTTTGATACTCTAGCTTTTGTAGTGCTTGTGATTTTTGCTTTATTTGTGGTGATTTTTAGAAGTTTTGTTTATGCTTTTGTTGCAATTTTAGCTAATCTCATACCTTTGGCTTTGGTGTTTGGCTTAATGGGAATTTTAAATATACCGCTTGATATTATGAGTATTACCATCGCTGCTATTTGTATAGGGATAGGAGTTGATGATATGATTCATTATATTTACCGTTTTAAAGAAGAGTTAAAGCATAAGAGTTTAGAAGAGGCTATAAAGGCTTCTCATCTTGGCATAGGAAGTGCGATTTATTACACGAGTGTTACGATTATTCTAGGCTTTTTGGTAATGGTAAGTAGTAATTTTATCCCAACGATATATTTTGGCTTGCTTACGGTTTTGGCGATGAGTTTACTTTTGCTTGGATCGCTCTTTTTGTTGCCAAGCTTTATTTTGACTTATCATTATTTTAAGCAAAATTACAATAAATCAAAAGCCAAAGCACATTAATGCTAAAATATAAAAAGTACTTGATGAATTGCTTTTTAAAATGCTATTTTTTCAAGTACTCTTAAAATGTAAGTAGAAAACATTAAAGCTTGAGAACGATGTGATATGGCTAGTTTAACTTGTTCTTCTAGTTCTCCTAAGGTTTTATCAAAACCTTTTGGGATAAATAAAGGATCATAACCAAAACCATTACTTCCTCTTAATGTGTCAATGACAAGCCCATGCATATATCCATGGGTAGTAAAATGTCCGTATTTTGAGCTTATAGCTATAGCTGCGGTGTAAAATGCTTTACTTTGATGTAAATTTTTTTCATGCAAGGCTTGAATGAGTTTGTTTCTATTGGCCTCATCAGTGCCTTCTTGAGAGTATCTTGCAGAAAAAATCCCTGGTGCATTGTCTAAAGCTTCTACGCTAATGCCGCTATCATCGCTTAAGGTGATAAATTCATCTTGTTTGTTACCTAGAGCATTAAAAATAGCCTTAGATTTTATCAAAGCGTTTTCTTTAAAGCTTGCGCCATCTTCGATGATTTCAAAAGGAGTGATGACTTCATTCAATGCATAAATTTCATAAGTAGTTAAAAATTTCTTAATTTCTTCTATTTTATGTGTATTGGAAGTAGCTAAAACTATTTTTAATTTTTTTTTCATAAATTACTCTTTTTGTTTAGACTTTAAAAAAAGTTTATCAAAATCATAGTAAAATTATCCTTTATAAGGAGAAAAAATGCTTAAAACAGTTTTGCCTTTGTCCTTTATTGTAGGGACTAGATTTTTTGGATTATTTATAGTTTTGCCGGTTTTAAGTTTATATGCTTTAAATTTAAAAGGAGCTAATGAGTTTTTAGTGGGACTTTTGGTAGGAGTATATGCTCTCACTCAAATGGCGTTGCAAGTTCCTTTTGGAATCATTTCAGATAAAATAGGGCGTAAGAAAACTATGCTAATAGGGCTTATCGTGTTTATCATAGGTTCTTTGGTGTGTTCATATGCAGATGATATTTATACGATGATGTTTGGAAGATTACTACAGGGAGCAGGGGCTATAGGTGCAGTAGCTACTGCCATGATAAGTGATTTTATCAATGAAGAAAATCGTGGCAAGGCGATGGCTATCATGGGATCGTTTATAGGGCTTTCTTTTGCAGCCTCTTTAGTGCTTTCTCCTTTAATGAGTGCTAAGTTTGGACTTTCAAGTTTATTTGATTTAAGTGCTATTTTGAGTTTAATTTGTATCGTGCTTTTATTTAGTGTTGTGCCAAAAGAACATACAATCGTACATGAAAATACCAAAACTCCATTAAAAAAACTTCTAAAAGAAAAAAATCTAGCTTTAATGAACCTTACTAATTGTATGCAAAAAATGCTTATGAGCATCGCATTTTTGAGTATACCTTTGGTTTTGGTACATGAGTTTAACTACCCAAGTGAAAATTTGTGGCATGTATATGTTAGCTCTATGATACTTGGCTTTTTGGCTATGGGGTTATCAGGATCTTTGGGAGAAAAAAGAGGATTAAGTAAAGAGATATTGCTCTTAGGTGTGGCATTTTTTATTATTGCTTATATTATATTTGCTTTTTCACACAATGCTTTAGTGTTTATGGTGGGTGTTGTGGTATTTTTTATAGGATTTAATCTACATGAACCTATCATGCAAAGCTGTGCGAGTAAATTTGCTAAGGTAAATGAAAAAGGCGCGGCTTTAGGTGTGTTTAATGCTTTTGGTTATTTTGGAAGCTTTTTGGGTGGTGTTATAGGAGGGTATTTTTTACATCATTTTAGCTTAGTTACTCTTGCTTTTATTTTAGTTGCCTTGTCTTTGGTTTGGTTTGTGTTGCTTTTATTTTTGCAAAGTCCAGCGGATTTTAAAAATGTCTATTTGTCTTTAGAAACAAAACATGATTTAAATGTATTTAAAAATATAAACGGTGTTTTAGATGTATATAAAAACTCTAAATTTTTAGTGATTAAATACAATAAAAAACTTACAAGCGAAGAAGAAATTTTAGCGATTATTGAAAAATAATCGCTTTTTATACAAAGTGCTTTTCTTTTAAAATTACGTATAATTTTAAGGTAGAGATAAAGAAAGTTAAAATGGCAGGTCCAAGGATAATACCCCAAAAACCAAAACTTGAAATTCCTGCTATCATTGCAAAGAAAATCAAAAGCTCATTGATTTGTGTTGGAATTTGAACTAGTTTTGTATTGATCCATTTGATGATGTAGGGTTTTACTAGGGTATCTGCGATGAAAGATATCATCACTACACTATAGATAAAAATCACCAAAGCACCGCTTAGATTGTTGTTTGCAAATTCATATAAAGAAACAGGTACATAAACCAAAGCCCCTCCCACTACAGGGATTAAAGAACTAAAGCAAAATAATATCCCCATTAAAATCGCATCATAACCATAAAATTTAGTAATGATAGCAAAAAGCACTCCTTGTAAGATAGCATTAAGCACCATAGAGTAAAACACTACAGACATGACATTGCTTACCTCACTTAAAATACCTTGAGTTTCTTCTTTTTTCATAGGGACGATGGTTTTGATATAGCCAATGAGTTGGGCTCCATAGAGATTGGCAAAGAAATAAAACACACAAATTAACACCATATCAGTTAAAAATTTCGTACCTAACTTAGTTGCACTTGAAAGATAAGTTAAGATATTTTTAGAGATAGAATTTAAATCAATACTTGCTAGGGTTTCTTTGATTTTTGGTTCTATAAAGCTTAAAGATTCTGGTAAATGCAAAGAGTAGTTTTTAAAATATTCTATGGTATTGTGGAAATAACTCATATCAAAACCCTTTGCCGCTTTTGCTAATTCGATAATGGCATAAACAAAAGGTATAAAAAACATCGCTAACATAAATGCAGTAGTAGCAGTGGCTGCCATAACTTTTTTGCCTTTAAAGATGTTGAGAAATTTAATATTTACATTAGAGGTAGATACAGCCATTAAGCTCGCGATGGCGATATTCATCAAAAAGGGTTTAAATAAATAAAGCACCCAAAATAAAATGATCAAGATAAAGCTAATCAAGAAAAAGTTACTACTTTTCATCAAACAAACCTTTGTTATATTTTAGTTTTAACACATCAAAGCTTTTTAAACTCGCAATGCGACCTTTGGCGGTTCTTTCTATGTAGCCATTTGCTAGCAAGTAAGGTTCTATCACATCTTCGATAGTGTTTTCATCTTCGCTTAATGCAGCAGCTATGCTAGAAAGCCCTATAGGTTTTCTTTTAGCATCGGTTAAAAGTTCTAGGTATCTTAAGTCCATTGCATCAAAACCTAGCTCATTTACTCCTAAAGAATCCAGTGCTTCTTTGGCTCTTTTTTCGCTAATGATATCCTCATCATTAACATCAGCAAAATCTCTAACACGCTTAAGCAACCTTAATGCGATCCTTGGGGTAGAACGGCTGCGTTTGGCTATCTCTAAAGAAGCTTTTTTTTCACAAGTTTTGTTGAGTTTTAAGGCTGCTTTTTCTAAGATGATGGCAAGTTCTTCATTTTTATAAAATTCTAAACGAAATTGCATACCAAAGCGATCGCGTAAAGGATTGCTTAGCATACCAGCTCTTGTAGTAGCGCCAATGAGTGTAAATTTAGGTAGATCGATTTTTATCGTTTGTGCAGCAGGTCCGCTACCAATGATAATATCAAGACGAAAATCTTCCATGGCAGGGTAAAGTACTTCTTCTATAGCAGGACTTAAACGATGAATTTCATCGATAAATAAAATATCCCCTTCGCTAAGATTGGTTAAAATCGCAGCTAAATCCCCGCTTTTTTCTATCATAGGTGCAGCGGTGGTTTTGATGTTGGCATTCATTTCATATGAGATGATATTAGCCAAAGTTGTTTTGCCAAGTCCTGCAGGTCCACTAAAAAGGATATGATCTAAGCATTCATTTCTTTTTTTAGCGGCTTTGATGAAAATTTCTAAATTTTTCTTAATATTTTCTTGTCCTATATAACCATCAAAATTTGAAGGTCTTAAGCTAGTTTCATATGTTTCATCGGGGGAAAATTTTTCAATCTCTACAATTCTATCCATCTTTTTCCAATTTTGTTTTGTCAAAAATTTGAATTTTATCTAAAATTTGTTAAAATAAACATTTAAACTTAAATTATAGAAGTTTTCATGGGAATTTTAGAGCAATTAGAGATAGAATACGAGCTTGAAGAAATCGAGCGTTTTTTGTATTTTTTTAGAAGTCTTTGTGATGTTTTAGAGCCTTTGATTGTAAAGTTAAGCAGTGATAGCTTAAAATACAAAGAAGCCTTAAAAGACTTAGAGCAAAACATTCACAATGTAGTTTGGGCTGCTAAAAGACTAAATTTAGATGAGATTGCAAATTTTTGCACATTTTGTGAAGAGATTATGCAAGAAGCAGCTAAATTGGATGGCCCTGCTAGTGATGAATTTGTGGATTGGATGTTTTTAGTGGGCGAACAGCTAGATAAGTATTGCAGTGATTATGAAAAAAATGCTTCTTTTTTAAGTGTGTTTAATCCTCAGATTGCAAATGTTCCGGATAAAATTTCTCAATAACGGGGACGACTTGGCTTCGACAGGAGTAGAGTGGCCTTGGTGGCATGTCGCTTTGAGCAAAGCGTATAAAGCTCAAATTAAAATTAAACGCAAACAACGTTAAATTTGCTCCTGCTTACGCTAAAGCTGCGTAAGTTCAGTTGAGCCTGAATTTTAAGTGATACTATCTAGCTTAGAATTTGGTCATTTTTGATAGTGTAGATTGAAATTTGACAAGTTTTGATTGAAGTTAAAGTCTTAGTCTAGCTTGAAATTTTGGAAGGTGAGTTTGGCTAGATGAAGTTTTCACCTTTGCTAAACATGTAGATGCCGTGGTTGTTTTATTTTTGGACAGGGGTTCAATTCCCCTCGTCTCCACCAAATTTAATTTTTCATGTATGTCGATTTATTAGAATTTAATATTTTAATAATATAATTTCATCAAAGGTTCCTTGTTACTGATAAGACTTCAAGGAAGGCTTCTTTTTAGATAGGTAGCGAGGTCTTTAATAATACTTTATTATTCTTTCTTTTGTTACAATTTCTTCATCTAAAATATATTTTTTTATTTTTTCATAAAAAAATATATCATTTTTTTCATATTTTCTTTGTATAGCCCAATTGATGTAGTCAATAAGCTGTAAATTAACACTAGAGGCACTACAATGATGAAAAATATCATATCTTATATTTAAGTTATTATTAGTTATATAAGTATTTACGCCATTTTTTATTGCTTTGATTTGAGTTTGTTTATTTTTTTGAACGGGTAAATTATCTGTTATTACTATAAAGTTTTTTGATATTTTAAGTTTTTCTAGCAGTTTTATGATTGCATAGCTCAAATTTTCAGCGTAAAAATTAGATTTTTCTTTTATTTTTTCAGGTATGACTTTTGGTTTTTCTAATATATAAGAATAAATTTGTATATCATTGTCTTCAAATTTGGAGATTAGGTTGAAAAGATGTTCTCTTATGTACTTATTGTCTTCGCATGCATGAAATTTTTCTATATCTAGTCTATTATTTAAAGGGTTTAGATTTCTCTCAAGTAAAGAATATCTATAAGATGAGATGGCTTCATGTAGCTTAAAAGGGCGTTTTTTAACTAAAAAGCTAAACATGTAATATTTAGAACCTTTTTCACTAAAATCCATATCTCCAGATTCATCTACAAAAAAATACAAAACATCTTCAAAAGATTCCAAAAATGACTTTTCGTTAATTTTAAAATCTATATAATCAACTCTATTAATATTGCTAAAACTAATAAGATTTAAAATTTCTATAATTTCCCCAAGAATATTTTCATCACAATTATTAAGATCAAAAATGTATTTAGGATTTACTTTAAAAGTTATTGTGTCACATATCCCATCAAAGGAATACTTTAAATCCGCACCCTCTAGCTTATCTGCTATATCAAAATATCCTTTTTGTTTTAGTAAATTTTGAATAAGTTTTATAGCTTTATTATCTGATATATCCATGTTTTATCTTTTTTTGAAAGGCTATGTTTTTATTAAGTATTGAAATTTAAGCTTTATTTTGCTAAAATATCTACATTAAAAATAGCACAATAAAGGCGGTAAAATGGCAACTTCTAACGCAGAACTTGAAATCGTAAAACAGCTTTTTAGCACTCTAAGCGATGATGATAAAAAATCATTTCTAAAATCTATCAAAAACAAAGAAAAATCAGAGCAAAATTTAATACTCTCAAAAGAGATAAAAGCGTGTCCGCATTGCAAATCTACTAATTTTGTGAAAAATGGAAAAAAAGATGGCAAACAAAGATTTATGTGTATGGATTGTCATAAGACATTTACTGTTACAAATAACTCAATCTTTTTTAAAACCCAAAAAGACCTTGAAATTTGGCAAAAATATATCCATTGTATGATTGAAAAATACTCACTTAGAAAAACCGCTGAAATTTGTGGCATTGCACTATCTACTGCGTTTTTTTGGCGACATAAAATCTTAGACACATTGCAAAAAATGCAAGATGAAGTAAAACTTAATGGCATAGTAGAAGCAGATAAAACATTTATGCCTATCTCATATAAAGGTCATCACAAGGATTTTAACTTTCCACGCTTAGCAAAAAAAAGAGGAACTGCAAACACTAAGCGTGGCTTATCAAAAGAACTTGTTTGCATACCTTGCGTAGTAAATTTAAATGGCAAATCAATAGCAAAAATATCTAATCTGGGTAAGCCAAATATTGCTAGTTTATCCAAAGTAATACAAGGCAAAGTTGAGAAAGAAAGCGTATTTGTAACTGATAGCCTACGCTCATATTTAAAACTATCAAATGAAATGAGCCTAAACCATATCCGCATACCACGAAACAAACATAGTAACGGCTCGTTTAATATTCAAGTCGTAAATAACTACCATAGTAGACTTAAATCAATGCTTGTGTATAATTTTAAAGGCGTGGCTACTAAGTATCTAAATAATTATCTTGTCTATCACAACTTTGTAAATTTTGCAAAAGAGAGTAGAAAAGATAAAGAACAAATTTTGCTAAACCATATACTAAACACAAATTGCATAAGCCAAAGCATAAGCGTAGCAAATAGACCTGCCGTGCCGTTATTGGTAGCGTAAGCTGTAAAAAATTTAAAAAAGGAATAAAATTGTCATATAAAAAATATTTAAACAATGTTACATTGGGTGATTGCTGTGAGCTAATGAAAAATATTCCTAATAATTATATTTCAGGCTGCATAACTGACCCACCATATAATTATGAATTTTTTGGTAGAAATTGGGATAATGTAGAAATAAAACGCAGAAAAAATAAAGCAAATAACAATAAAAATATATTGGTAAAAAATATACCTTATGGCAGTGGGTTAGCAGGAGGAGTTAAAAATGAAAGATGGTATAAAAAAAATAGGGATAATATTTTAGAATATCAATCTTGGGTGGAGCATTGGGGGAAAGAGTTATATAGAATTTTAAAGCCTGGTGCGTTTATAATGGTATTTAATAGCAATAGGAGTGTGGCACATATTCAAATAGCACTTGAAAACGTGGGTTTTTATACCAAAGATATGTTTATATGGATAAGAAATAGTGGTATTCCAAAAGGCTTAAATGCTTATGAAAAAATGAAAAAAGATGGATATGAATTGGCAGAAAATTGGAAAGGCTGGCATAGTGCAACAAGAAACAATTACGAGGCAGTATCTGTCTTGCAAAAACCAATAGAAAACAATTATGTAAACAATGTAAAGAAATACGGAGTAGGACTTTTAAAAACAGAAGGCTATATAAATCATAATGGCTTTCTATCAAATATATTTGAAGGCTATCAAAGAGATAAAAAAGATGATTTCAATAAGCATATAACGGTTAAACCAATAAAACTTATAGAAAAATTAGCAGAGATGATTGTTCCAAAACAAACAAATAATATTATAATTGACCCTTTTATGGGAAGTGGGACAACAGCATTAGCTTGTAAAAATTTAGGTATTCCATATATTGGTTTTGAATTAAATGAAGAGTATATTAAAATAGCAAATATGCGATTATCTTAAAAAATCATATTTGGCTTTTAAACAAGCCAAATATTGAACTATATCTATTCCACTATAGTTTATGATAAAATTAAAAGCATCTTTGTCAGAGATAATTTCCCAACCGCCGTTTATAGCAGCAGTAATAGCCGCTGGTAGGTTATCGTTTCTTAAAATCAGGAAAACTGGATTATATTCCATTTCTTTTAACATTTTTCCATATAATTTAAATTTTTTCAGCGTTCCACTATCGCCTGAACCAATTCGATATTTAGCATCAATTGCCAAATTACCTATGAAATAATCTACAGGGCGGTCTGTTCCAAAATTAACACTTTCTGGTGGCTTAAATAGTTTATTGGAAGTAAAAAGCTCTTTGGTTATTAATTCCCAAACTTTTCCAAGCTCTCTATTCCAATATTGCATATTTTGCATTTTTGTTTCATAAGTTATATTAAAAAAATCCATTAAAATATCTGAGTCAGAAACAATTGTGTCAAATTTCTTTGATTTAAAATTACTTTTATATTGCGACAAAATATCAATAACATTACGTTCTATTTGCTTTATAACCATATTCATCATTTTAGTAACTCCGACAAATCAGCTCCTAGAGCTTTTGCAATTTTATAAGCATTTATTAGGGTAATATTTTTCTCACATCTTTCTATACTGCCAATATAAGTTCTATGCAGACTAGATAATTCTGCTAACTTTTCCTGAGTAATATTTAGAGCTTGTCGTCTTTTGCGAACATTTTTTGCAAATATGTTTAAAATGGAAATCATAATTTATATTTTATAAATAAGTAACAAAATAAATCAACACTCTATTAATAGCATTTTTTAGAAATCAATACACTATAAAAACAGAGCCTTTTGAAAATAAAAGTGTATTGTATTTAATTCTAATTTAAACTACAATATAAAGCTTGATAAATATTTTTTAAAAAGCAGGTAAAACAAAAGAAACTTATGTAGGGTTAGTTTTAAAATTTTAAGAGAAAATGGGAAATTTAGAGAAAAAGTCTTAAAATATATTCCAAGTTTTAAAGAATAATTCTTTGCAAGATAATCCTTGCAAAGAATTTATACAAATAAAGAATTCACACTTTCGTTGTGATAAACTCTGCGTATTACCTCGCCAAAGATAGGTGCTACGCTTAGGACTTTGATTTTATCCATTTGTTGTTTTAAAGGTATGGTGTCAGTTACGACTAGCTCATCAAGCGCATCTTTGGCTATTCTTTCATAAGCTACACCACTAAGAACAGGGTGAGTGCAGCAAGCTATAACTGACTTTGCACCTTTGCTTTTAAACACTTCAGCAGCTTTTACGATGGTTCCTGCTGTATCGATGATATCATCTACTAAAATCACTTCTTTATCTTTTACACCACCGATGATGTTCATTACTTCGCTTTCATTAGCTTTTTCGCGTCTTTTATCTACTATAACTATATCAAGCCCTAAAGCTTTTGCTACGCTTCTAGCTCTTGCTATACCGCCTATATCAGGACTTGCGATGATAGGGTTTTTATAGTTTTTATTTTTGATATAATCATTAAAAATAATACTTCCATAAAGATTATCCACCGGTATATCAAAAAAGCCTTGAATTTGTCCAGCATGTAAGTCTATAGTAGCTACTCTATCTACTCCTGCTGATTCTATAAGATTTGCTACTAATTTTGCAGTAATAGGCACTCTAGGACTTGCTTTTCTATCTTGTCTAGCATAGCCAAAATAAGGGATGATAGCTGTGATAGAGCTTGCACTTGAGCGACGCAATGCATCTGTCATGATTAAAAGCTCCATTAGGTTATCATTTGTTGGAGCACAAGTGCTTTGTATGATAAACACATCTTTACCACGCACGCTCTCATCGATTTGAATGCTAATTTCACCATCACTAAAACGCTTCACACCTGCATTGCTTAGAGGCAGTGAAAGGTATTTTGAGATTTTTTTAGCAAATTCCTCATTTGCTGAACCAGAAAATATTTTATATCCACGCATATATAAGCCTTAGAAAGTTTTTTGTGATGATATAAAATTTTTTTTAAAAATACAATAAAACTTATCAAAAGCCATGTAATCTTTTTAAATCCGCATCAATAGGGAATTTATTTCCATCTTTATCTACGCTTACATAAGTTACCACAGCTGAAGTTACATGCATACAGTATACACGTCCGTAGTCATTTGCTCTTTGAGTGACCACTTCTACTTCTACGGTAATGGATGTATTGCCTGCTTTGATGATTTTCGCATAGCAAGAAACTAAATCGCCTACGAAAATTGGTTCTTTAAAAATGATCTTATCCACTGCTACTGTAACAACTCTTTGAGGGGAAAGTTCTCTTGCAGCAATAGCCCCGGCTAGATCAATTTGCGACATGATCCAACCACCAAAGATATTGCCAGCAGGGTTTGTGTTGCTTGGCATAGCTATAACTCTTAGCTTAGGTTCTCCCATATCTTTCATACATTCTCCTTGTGTTTTAAAAAAAATATTATAATTAAGTTTTAAAAATAAAGAAAGGTAAAATATGAATGATTTTAAGCAAATAGCAAAAATTGTGAAAAATAGGAAGCAAAATATTAATAGTCTTTATAATATACTTCAAACCAACCAAAGTCATCCTTTGATAGATAGGGCATTAGAATTAGCTAATCTTGAAAATGAAAAAAGTAATGTTTTGGCAATGTTACGCCGTTTAGTGGATTTAAAAGAAGAAAATTTAGTTCAAGAGCTTGAGAAAAAAGGTTTAAGTGAAGAAGAGATTACTCAAATTAAATATAAGGTTTTTTCTTTAGTAAGAGCCTTTTATGAGGTAGAACACCAAGATTTAATTGATGAGATTAAAAGTAAAAATTTACTCGATAAGTTTTATTTAGCTTTGGTTCAGGGTGTGCACAATATAGGCGTGGTGATGAATTCCTTTGAGCTTGTTTGGAGTAAACAAATTCTAGATACAAATAATAAAATCTTAAAAGAACAATTTCCAAATTTAAGTGATGCTTTGGAATTTTTAAAACAAAATGAACTTTATCAGCTTAACCAAGATGGAGAAATTTGCGAAAGAAGCTATGGAGCTTTAGTCAAAATAGGAACTCTTTGGAGGTTTTTACCTTATGCAAAAGCTTTTGAAAATGAAGTTTTAAAACTCGAATATGAGTTTGATAAGCTTTTGGAAAAACTAAGAAATTGCGCATTAGATGATGAAAAAAATGCTTATATTGATTATATAGAAAAATTAAAATTTGCTTTTTGTGAAAAAGATAATAATGAGGTGGTTAAAAAATGGCAAGAAGCAGAGCTTGCATGGATGGAAGTAAAATGCCCATTGCAAATTGGTCATCCTTTGGAATACTATGAAGACTCTTATACTCATGCAGTGGCACTTGAGTGGGATATACGTTTAGAAGATGTGAGTGATTTTAATGGGGGTGAGTTTAAAGATAAAATCAAAGAAAGCTTTGCAATGGTGTATGCAAATTTAGATGAAGAAGATGAAGCTTTGTTTGATGAGGTGAATTTTAATCTTGATAAAACCCAGCTTTATATTTGTATGCCTATGATTTTTTATGGAGCAGAGCTTAAGGGGCTTTTTTCTGCTCAAGTAGTGCCAAATGATGAATATGTAAGCAATATAGCAGGTAAAAAGATCTTTGCTTTTTTGAATTATGTTTATGAAAATGCTAAAACTAAACCTTTCATGAAGCTTTCTTCTATGGTATTTGAAAAAGAATTTTTAGATTATGGGAGAGAAATTTTATTTTATAATGAAAAATTATGGAAAAGAATTTATGAAGTTTCAACCATAGGTCATGAGTTTGGGCATATTTTCTTTGTAGCAAATGATAGTGAAAAGAAAATGAATGAAAGTGGTGTGTTTAAAAATATAGAAGAGTTTAAAGCTACTGCAGGTGGGCTTGTGAATTTCTTTTTACATGAAGAAGATGATTTAAAACTTCCTGTGTTTTATGAGCTTATTAAAAGGGCTATAGGTTTGATTGCTTGGCAAAGAGTAGAAGAGGTTAAGCCTTATTATACTGAAGGTTTAATTCATTTAGCATTGTTGTTTAAATCAGGGGTGCTATCTTTTGCAAATGAGAAATTAAACATTAAATTTGATGAGGAAGCATATGAGAGTTTTAAGGCTGTGTTTATGCAAAATTATTATAAGTTAGCAAAACATTATATGTTGAAAGAAGATGCAAAAAACTATCTAGACGAATTTTGTGTTTTAGAAGATGGGGTATTTTTACCACTTAATGATGAGTGTAAAGAATTTGTAAAATATTACTATGAATTACACAAACTTTATGGTAATGAAATCGATGAAAGCGGAGAGTTTGAGAAGTACTCTAACGCAAGATAATACAACTTCAAGAAGAAAATCAACTTTCTTCTTGATATTTACTTTTTTCTAATGTTTCTTCCATATCTTTTTGTGTTTTTAAAATAGCTTTGCTAAAACCATTTAAGACTGAAAATGGAGCAAATTGTGCTGCTCTTTTTTCTCTTGGCATTGGTGGGAATTGTTTTGATTTTTGATACTTTATGTCTATTATATCTTGATAATCATCATGCATGATGACCTCCTATCAAAGAAGTGATTTCTTTGGTTTCACATCTAAACTTGAAGCTTTAACAATGGCATTTTTACCAAATTTTTGCATGATTTGAAGTCTAGTTTTTTGGAGTTTTTCTTCTTTTGCAAGTTGATTTTGCTCTTGTAAAATTGTATTCAAATCACTAAATAAATTTAGTTCTTGGTAGTTTTCTTGTGCTTTATCTGTGATGTTATTTAAACTTAAGCTGATTTTTCGAATACTTAAGTTTTTATCACTGATTTTGTGAAAAAGTTCTAAGGCTTTTTTGTTGATGATTTTTAAAGAATGAGTAAAATTTTCTAAGGGTATACTTCCATGGGCATTTTTAGGTATAGCTCTTCCATAGCTATCTTTGATAATTGTTCCTTTATAAGAGTTTGAAAAGTTGGAGCTTTCTAGATTGCTTTTGTCATATTGTATATCTAGTGTGATATGATTGGTTTTAAGATCACACTGGATAAGCTCAAGTACTAAGTGATCTACAAGTTCTTTTAGAACTTTCATTGCTTGTTTGTTTTCATAGGCAAAAGGTAGAACTTTAGCCATGACTTTGGAATGATTTTGTGATTTGTAGTTTTTGATATCTTTCATCGTGCATGCTTCAATGCCCCATGCATGGTCGATTAAAAGTTCAGCATTAACACCAAAATGCTTATAAAGCAAAGCTTCGTGTTTTAAAGAAAATCTCGCAAGATCTCCCATGGTGTAAATGTTGAAATTGGCAAGTTTTAAAGCTATCCCTTTACCTATACGCCAAAAATCTTTCAAAGGCTTGTGATGCCACATTTTATAACGATATAGCTTCTCATCTAAGAAGGCTATAAGTAAGCCATTTTCATCTACCTTTTGTCTTTTGGCTAGTATATCCATAGCGATTTTTGCTAGATATAGATTGGTCCCTATGCCTGCTGTTGCCGTGATTTTACTAGTATGTAAAATATCAAGTAAAACTTTGGTAAGTAGTTCATAAGCTGAAAGTTTGTATTTTTCAAGGTAAGAACTAAGATCGATAAAAACTTCATCGATAGAATAAACATGTATGTCTTTAGCATCAAAATATTTTAAATAAATGCTATATATTTTAGCACTAAATTCAATATAAGTTGCCATTCTAGGTTTAGCGATAATATAATCTATTTCTAAATCTAAGCTTTGATCGAGTTGAGTTGCATCAAAACTTTTAGCTTTAAAAGAATGGTATTGGCTTTGTTTTAAGCGTGCTTGATTGAGTGAGTGAATGGTTTGTTTAAACTCAAACAGTCTTAATCTACCGGGTATATGATATGCTTTTAAAGCAGGTGAAACCGCCAAAATAATAGTTTTATCTGTTCTTGACTCATCTGCTACAATGAGATTGGTTGTTAGGGGGTTTAGGTTTCTTAAAATACATTCAGCAGAAGCGTAAAAAGATTTTAAATCAATAGAAGCATACATTGGATTTTAAAACCATGAGTTAATTTTTTAAAAGCAGAGTTATAAAAATGACTTTAATATATGATAACTTCTTAGCAAAATAGAGCATTTTATAACAACCTTATCGAGTTGAATTAGGGTAAATTAAAGATTTTATAAAAGTTGAATTAGTAGTGTGGCGGACAGAGAGGGATTTGAACCCTCGAGACCCGTTAAGATCTGCACCCTTAGCAGGGGTGTGGTTTCAGCCACTCACCCATCTGTCCTTTTAAAAGGGAAAGTATATCTTATTTTTTATAAGATATACCTTAAATTTATACACTAAGATAAGCTATGAGCAAAGTTATGATAAAACCAGCTCCTAAAACAGCAATTTGCTTTGCTCTATCTTTGCGTATAGCAATAAGCGTGATTAAAATACCCGAAATATAAAGCACTACCATAGCTAAAGCAAAGGCTAAACCAAGTACGGAAAAATACCACATACCTTTGTCTTTATGTAGTAAAACCATATTGCCAAGCAAGCTTCTTGTCTTAGTGGTAATCTCATAGTTATTCTCTGAAATTTTAAGAATACTAGCAGTATAGTTGATAATACCAAGCTCTATGGCTCCATTTTTTTTGTTGAGTTTAGGCTCTAGAGATGATGGAAGTTTTAAGTTATTTTTCTGCAAAAAATCAATTAAAAATTCTGCTTCAGCACCTTCTTGGATAATCGCTTGAACTTTATAATTTTGAACCTTAGCACCACTTTCTCCATTAAAACCTGCTATATATGCAAAACCTGTAAGTGCATACAAAAAAGCCAAAGGTAGGAAAAATAAACTAATATAAATGTGAATTTGTCTGAATAATTTGTTTTTATTCATCTTTAACCCCTTTTTAGTAAAATTAATAAAAAGTATATTGTTAAAAAATGAAGTGAAAATAAAATCTAATCTTTTTTAAATTTACGCATTAAAGTAAAAAAGCTACGCACAAGTCCATAGCATACGTATAAACTTGCTACAATTAAGGCACTTTCTAAGAAGTACAAATAAAGCATAGAAAATAAGATCACTAAAAGAATTAACACTTTTAATACATTTGCTCTTTTTAGATCAATCTTTTTGAAACTTGGGTATCTTATGTTGCTGACCATTAAAAAAGCTAAAAGGATTTGAATACATACTATCATTAAAGAAAAGTTATGTAAAAAATCATAATACAAATAAGCGCCAACCCATAATGCGCTTACAACTGCGGCCGTTGGTATAGGAAGTCCTATGAAAACTGAAGGCTCATAAGTTCCTGTGGTTACATTAAATCTTGCTAAACGTATAGCGCCAAATACCACAAATAAACCCGCTATTAAAGAGCCAAAACGACCATACTCATAACCTATACTCATGTAAAAAAGCATAGCAGGCGCAACACCAAAAGCAATCAAATCTGCCAATGAATCAAACTCAACTCCAAATTTAGAAGTTGAATTGGTAGCTCTTGCCACACGCCCATCTAAACCATCGCAAATTAATGATAAAATGATATAAATCAAAGCTTTATCAAAATTTTGATTGATTGAGGCAATCACAGAAATGATACCTAAAAATATTGAAGCTGCGGTAAAAAGATTTGGTAAAATGTAAATTAACTTAAAATTCATGGATTTAAATACCCTATCAATGCGCCTACGCGGACTTTATCATTTTCATTAACACATATTCTAGTGTCTTTTGGAAGTAGTAAGCTTACGCTACCATCAAACATAAAGCCGATGTTTTGACCATGGTTTAAATGATGACCAAACTCATTTAAATGAGTTTTTCGATTGAGTGCACCAAAGATAATTCTCAAAGCCCACTGCTTACCTTTAGAACGAGATAAAAATAACATTCTCTCACCCATTAAATGAGTGTTTTTCATAAATGGACATAAAAAAATTCCATGTCTAATTCTTGTTTCTTCTATATCCATAGGAAGTGGTGCTACAATAGCACCTTGATGAGTAATGTTATTTATAATTTGCACTTCAATGCATTCACCAAGTTCTTTATAAGAGCTTGTTTTAATGCATTTGATCTTTCCTTCTATGGGTGCTATGATGGTATTTGAATCAGCGATGTGATTAATTGTGCTTGATCTAAAAAGACAAGCAAAAAGTATAAAAATACACCATAATAGCCAAGAAAATCCCCATATAAGTTGAGCTATTACAAAGACTATAGCTAGAACTATGAGTAAACCCCAACCCGCCTTTGCAATAAAATCTATTTTCATTAGTTTTCCTTAGCCACTTCTTGTTCTTTTTCTTCTAAGCGCGTTGGAAGATTGTTTTCTTCTTCATAATTTTTAATAATCTCTCTTACTTTTGCACCATCAATGGTTTCTTCTTCATAAAGCGCTTGTACCATTACCTCTATGGCGCCACTATAAGTTTTTAAAGTCTCTTTTACTCCTATATAGCGTTCATCTAGAGTTTTCTTTACATACTCATCTAGATCTTGTGCCATTTTGTCTGAGTAATCTTTAATGGTTTGACCACCACTTAAGAAAGTATTTCTTTGTTTTTCAAGCACCATTAAACCTGCTATTTCACTCATACCATACATAGAAATCATAGCTTTGATGATATCAGTAGCACGCTCAAGGTCATTACTCGCACCGGTTGAAATTTCTTTAATGAAAATCTCTTCGGCTGCTCGACCACCTAAAAGTACATCAACTTCAGCCAAAAGTTCATGTTTTTGCATTAGGAATTTATTTTCTTCAGGAGTATTGAGTGTATAACCCAAAGCCGCCAAGCCACGAGGTATAACAGAAACTTTACTTACTTTTTTAGCGCCTTTTGTGGTTTCAGCGATTAAGGCATGACCACATTCGTGATAAGTTACTATTTTTTTCTCTTTATCATTAATTCTGCGTGATTTTTTCTCAAGTCCTGCTATGGCTCTTTCCACTGCTTCAACTAAATCTTTTTGTTCTACATGTTTCTTAGAATCTCTACCTGCAAGTAGAGCTGCTTCGTTGATGATATTTGCCAAATCAGCACCAGCAAGTCCTGCGGTTAATCTTGCAATATCTTCTACTTTTACTTCAGGTGAAATTTTAACATCTTTCATGTGTACTTTTAAAATATCACATCTACCTTTAAAATCAGGCTTATCTACTAAAACTTGTCTATCAAAACGGCCAGGTCTAAGTAAAGCCGCATCAAGTACTTCAGGACGATTAGTAGCGGCTAATACAATTACCGGAGAACTTTCGGTTCCAAAGCCATCCATTTCTGCTAGAAGTTGATTTAAAGTTTGTTCTCTCTCATCATTTCCACCCATCATGCCGCTTGCCGCACGCGATTTTCCTATAGCATCGATTTCATCGATAAAAACAATAGCAGGAGCTTCTTTTTTTGCATTTTCAAATAAGTCCCTTACTCTTGAAGCACCAACCCCTACAAACATTTCTATAAAAGATGAGCCTGATACACTAAAAAATGGCACATCAGCTTCACCTGCAACAGCTTTTGCAAGTAGAGTTTTACCTGTACCTGGAGGGCCCACAAGTAAAAGACCTTTTGGAATTTTTGCACCAAGATTGATGTATCTTTCAGGATATTTTAAAAAATCTACAATCTCTTTAACTTCTTCTTTTGCTTCTTCTACACCAGCTACATCATTAAATTTAACTTTTGGCTTTTCTGAATTTACAAGTTTTTTAGAACTTCCTATACCAAGTATAGATCCACCCATATTTTTTTGCATACGAGAAGCTAAAAACATCCATATACCAAAGAAAATAAACACTGGTAAAACCCAAGAAAGCAAGATGTCTATAAACCAATTGCTTTCGTTGAAAGCACTATATGAAACATCTTTTGAATCAAGCAAAGGTATAAAAGTGGCATCATTTGCAACTTTTTTAGTGATATATACCATATTTCCTGCTTTGGAAACTGCTTTGATGGTAGTTTGACCTATGTTAACTTGGGCGATTTGATTGTTTTCGATTAAGGTTTTTAATTCAGAATAAGTAACCTTTTTGGTATTTTCTCCGCCCATAATGCCCATGCTACCATCATCTGAAAATCCTTTAAATAAAAGAATCATCACAATAGCAAAAATAGCAAAAATAAAAATAGGATTTCTATTGAAAAAGCTATTATTATTTTGATTATCTTTTGGATCGTTTGACTTTTTATTCATTATTTTATTTCCTTTTTGTAAGCTAAACTCAACCATTCTCCTTTGTGTTTACATTCTAACAAAGTTAAATCTTTGAATTTATCTTTAATTCTTTCTTCGTATTTATTTAAAATACCAGATAAGATTAAAATTCCGCCTTCTTTGGTTTTTTCTTTTAAATCTTTTTCTAGTATGATTAAAATATCAGCGATGATATTTGCTACTACTATATCATATTTATGTAAGCTTTTATTAACAGAACCTACCCAAATATCATCAAAGTTTACGTGGTTTAACTGTGCGTTTTCTTTACTGGCAACTATAGCTAGTTCATCTGTATCGCATGCTTGTACTTTTGCACCAAGTTTTGCCATGATGATGCTTAAAATCCCACTTCCACAACCCACATCTAAACAAAATTTAGAATTATCTGTGTATTTTTGTAAAAATTCTATGCAAGTGTAAGTACTTTCATGATGTCCAGAACCAAAGGCGAGTGCAGGATCTATGACAATATTAATCTTATCTTCTTTAGCTTCTTGCCAAGTGGTATGGATATGAATATTATCTATAGTTAGAGCTTGAATGCCTTTTTTGTATTCTTCTATCCAGTTTTTGTTTTCTTTTTTTTCTAAGCTTGAGCTAAAGAAAATGTTAGTGTTTAACTTTTCACATAATTTTTGATGAAAATTTTTTAAAGCTATCTGAATGAGTTCTAAATCTTCTTCGGAGCGTATATAGACACCATTGTTTTTTTCTTCTATGGCATCTATATCTAAAGAAAAAATAAGATCAAGGAATAATTCTAGATATTCCTCATCTGTTTGAAAAAAAAGTTCGTGATAATGTGTTTGCATAAAAACTTATAATTAGCCTTCGTTTGTCCCTAAAACATCTTCAAGTTTTTCTTTTAATACTTGAGGTGTGAAAGGTTTTACAATGTAGTTATTTACACCTGCTTTTAAGGCTGTGATAACCTCTGCCTTACCACCTTCTGTTGTTACCATGATAATAGGCATATCGGCATATTTTTCTTCCGCTCTTACTTTTTTAACTAGTTCTAGTCCATTCATTTCAGGCATATTCCAATCGGTAATTAAAACCTTAATGTCATCATTTTGTGAAAGTAAATCCCAAGCTTCTACACCATGCTCAGCTTCTAAAACATCTTTATGACCTAGTCTTACAAGAGTGTTTTTGATTATTCTTCTCATGGTAGAACTATCATCAACTACTAATAATTTCACTTTTTTTCCTTTATTTCGATCTAATTACATAAGATGTAATTGTATCGTTTTTATTTTTATTAATCAATTAAAGATTATATTATAACATTTAAAAATAAAATTAGAATTTAATCACTCTCCATTTTTATTATGATTAAATTCAGGTACGATCTCTTTCAAAACTTTAGCAGGATCTGCACTTTGGAGTAATTTTTCTATTTCTTGATTTAAAATATTTAAATCTTTTATCTCACTTGTTGTTACAAAAATACTTTCATATTGGGTTTTTAAATCATCTTCATGAATTAGAAGTTCTTCATAAAGTTTCTCACCTTTTCTAAGTCCTGTGATCTTGATTTCTAGTTTTTTATTAGAAAGCAAAAGCATTTTTTTAGCCAAATCCATAATTTTTACAGGTTCACCCATATCAAGCACAAACAACTCCCCACCTTTTGCAATGGCTGCAGCTTGCAAAACAAGTTGTACAGCTTCATCTACTAACATAAAATAACGTACTATATCAGGATGGGTAAGCGTAAGTGGCTCATTGGCTGCAATTTGAGCTTTAAATTTAGGTATTACACTTCCACTTGAACCCAAAACGTTACCAAAACGCACACATGCTACCTCAAAATTTTCACAACTTGAGCTTAGTGCATAAAGCTCACAAATTCTTTTCGTACAACCCATGATATTGGTTGGTCTTACGGCTTTATCTGTACTTATCATAACAAATTTAGCTACTTTGTAAGTTTTAGCAAGATCGATTAAATTTTTAGTGCCTATGATGTTATTTAAAATAGCTGAGTGTGGATTTTGCTCACACAAAGGCACATGTTTATAAGCTGCTGCATGTAAAATCAAATCTATGTTTTTTTCTTTAATGAGTTTTTCTAAAGCTTCTTTATCTAAAATACTCATCATAATAGGTTCAATTTTTTCTTTATGCAAGCTTAATTCATCGTTGATTTTGTATAAATTATACTCACTATGATCTAGCATAATTAAGTGTTTGGCGCCAAATTTAATACACTGCTTGCAAAGCTCACTACCTATAGTTCCACCAGCGCCGCTAACTAAAACCACTTTATCTTTAATAAAATCAATCACGCAAGCATTGTCTAAGTCTTTTGGTTTGCGTGCTAGTAAATCTTCGATGCTTATATCTCTTGCTTCATTTTGCGTAAAAGAAAAAAGCTTTATATCGTTAATTCCATAAGCGATAAGCTCATCAAAAAGTTTTTTTAATTCTTCTTGTTCGAGTTTTAAAGCAATAATAGCAGTATGAATGCCTTCGGCGGTATATTTTCTAATCGCTTCTTTTTCTTCAACTATAAATTTATCACAATAAGTACCTATTAAATTAGTGCGTTCATCTACTACGGCTACAGGAAAAAGTCCTAAGCTTCCCTCTTTAGCACCTTTTAGCAAATGTAAAGCTTTTGAGGTGGCACCTACTACAATACAAGGATGTTCTTCGTTGTATTTTGGTTTTCTAAAATCTACAATCATTCTTTTACTAATGCGTAAACTTCCAATTAACATACATGATAAAACAAAGTCTATTCCTATAACACTTCTTGGGAAGGGATTAAAAAAATCATCATAAAAATAATAAATCGCTAAAAATACAAGTTCAGCTAAAGCCAAAGCGATAACTAGCTTACGTGCTTCATTTAGAGAAAAAAATCTCCATGCAACTTGATAAATTCTAAAAAAAGCTAGAAAAAGAATTTTAAGCAAAATTAAAATCACAGCACTTTTAAACATTCCCTCATAAAACTCACTTGGGATATCTGCACTAAAGCGTAAAGAAAAAGATAAATAAATACTTATAACAAAAAGTAAGATATCTGCACCTAGAAAAAAACCTAGACGTTTGCTTTTATAATCCATCTTAGTCCTTTAGGGTATTTAAGATTAAAGTAGAAACTTCTTCTACATCAGCTTTACTCATAGTGGTTGCACTTGGAAGGCAAATTCCATTACTAAAGAAAAACTCACTATTTCCATTTAAATAAGCACTGCAACCTTTATAGAGTTCTTGCAAATGCATAGGCTTCCAAAGTGGACGACTTTCGATTTGATTATCTTTTAGAACTTGTATGATTTTTAAAATGTTATCTTGAATTTTGACTGCTTTATGATCACAAATATAGTGTTTTTCACAAGTATTTAATTTATTTGAATCAAAATCAAGCAAAGCAGTACTTAACCAACGGTTAGATTTGGTGTTTTCAAGTTCATCTAAAAAAGTAAAAGTACCATTTAAAAATTCTTTATACCAGCTGTAAATTTCACGCTTTTTACTTACTCTTTCTTCTAAAACCTCCATTTGAGCAGTTCCGATTGCGCCTAGGATGTTACTCATTCTATAGTTATAACCGTATTCTTTATGTTCATAGTGAAGACAGTTTTCTCTAGCTTGGGTACTGTAAAATCTTGCTTTTTCAAGATTAGCATGATTTTCACTTACAAGCATACCACCACCACCTGTTGTGATGATTTTATTGCCATTAAATGAATATACTCCAAAATCTCCAAAAGTCCCTAAAGCTTTATTTTTATAAAAGCTTCCTAAAGCTTCTGCAGCATCTTCGATCAAGAAAATTTCATTTTCTTTGCAAATTTGGACAATCTCATCCATTTTAGAGGCATTGCCATAAAGATGAGTTAAAATGAGTGCTTTTGGTTTTTTAGGACTTTCTTTGATAGCTTTTTTTAATAAATTTACATCTAAATTATAAGTTTCATCACAATCAATAAACACTGGTGTGGCATTCATGTATGAGATTGGAGCTACTGAAGCGATAAAGGTAAAACTTGAGGCTAAAACCACATCGCCTTCTTTAATACCTAAAACTCTTAAAGCTAAGTGAATGGCTGCTGTGGCTGCATTTAGAGCAAGAGCATTAGAGCTTTTTGTGTAGTCTTTAATACTTTGTTCTAAGGCATTTACAAACTCACCTAAAGGTGCTATATAGTTGCTTTCAAAAGCTTTGTGTATGTATTCTAATTCTTTACCACTCATATGTGGTGCTGATAAAAAAAATCTCATTTTGCCTCCTTTATTTTTTTGGCAGGAACTCCAGCATAAATGCCTTTAGATTTTAAGTCTTTAACGACCACTCCACCTGCACCTAAAGTTATATCATCACATAAAGTTACACAAGGAATAACACTTGAGTTAATTCCTAAAAAACAACGCTTACCTATGTTAACTGCTCCAGCGAGTTTAGCTCCAACACTAATATGGCTAAACTCACCTACAAAACACTCATGCTCAACCACACAAGCAGTATTTAAGATCACACCTTTTGCAATGCTAGCTTTAGCATTAACTACTACATTTGGCATGATTAATATACCCTCATCATCTAAAAAAGCACTAGGACTAATAATAGCACTTTTGTGTATCAAATTTACTAATCTAAATCCATCTTCTTTTGCTTTTTTGAAAAGTTTTTCTCGGATATGATTGGCTCCAATAGCAATAAACATATCATGTTTTTCTAAGTTTGAATGGTATTTTAATCCTTTATTATCATCTAGAAAAATGATTTTTTCATATCCTAGATTTTTAGCTACATCAACACAGACTAAACTGTGCCCTCCTGTACCATATATATAAATACTTTTAGTTGTGTCCATTGAATTTATCCGTTGTGGCAACACCTTCTTTGTTGACTCCACTTCTTTTAAGTACTTTAACAATAGTCATAAAAAAGATTTTAAGATCAAATAAAAAAGAGCAATTATGTACATATTCAACATCGTATTTAAATTTTTGCTCCCAAGAGATAGCGTTTCGCCCGTTAATTTGCGCCCAACCTGTAATACCCGGTCTTACATCATGGCGTTTTTTTTGTTCTTGGTTGTATAAGGGTAGGTACTCTACAAGTAAAGGTCTTGGACCTATAAAGCTCATATCGCCTTTTAACACATTAAAAAGTTGTGGCAATTCATCTAAACTCAAGCTTCTAACTAGTTTTCCAAAAGGTTTTAGGCGTAATGCATCAGGAAGTAATTCCCCGTTTTCATCTTTTTCATCACTCATAGTTTTAAATTTATAGATATAAAATATTTTTTCGTTTAAGCCAGGTCTTGCTTGTTTAAAAAGTACGCTACCTTGAACGATTTTTAAAATAATGCCAATAAGCACTATAAAAGGTAAAAAAATAACTAATAAAATCAAAGCCAATATAAAGTCAAATACTCGTTTCAAACCATTTTTATACATTTGCAAAACCTCTATAAAAATCAAGATATTTCAAAGCTATGATATTTTCATCATAATTTTGCGCCCTAAGAAAGGCATTTTGCGCTAAAGTATTTCTTAGTTTTTCATCTTCTAGCAAAATTTGAATTTTTTCTGCTAAATCATCACTGTCTTGGCTTTTACAAACTAGTCCATCTATGGCATTGCTTACCGCTTCTATGCAACCTTCTGCATCGCTAACTACGCACGCTTTTTTACATGCTTGTGCTTCTAAAACGGTTCGTGGATAACCCTCTTTATAGCTTGGTAAAACAAAAATATCACACAGGTTTAATAAATGCGCAATATCACTTCTTGCTCCTAAGTAAAAAACATTAGCCGAGTTTAAAAAATCCATTGGTGCGCAAGATTTATTATCATCAACCCCACCTACTAAGATAAAATTTGCCTTATCTTTTAAAATTTTACTCGCTTTGTAAAATTCTTTAATACCCTTATGCCAAAGCGCTCTTGATATCATTAGCACAATGGGTTTATCAGGCATATGGTGTTCTTTTAAAAAAGCTTGTTTTTCTTCAGTACTAATTTTTAAAGGTAAGAATTGTTTTAAATTAACACCGACGGACTTGATGATCTTGATTTTTTCTTCTTTTAATCCTAGATTTTTCATAAATAAAGCATTGCTATCATTGACAAAGATAAAGCCATTAACGAGTTTAAAAGAAATTTTATAGAGTAGGTTAATGCTTGTTCTTACTAGTTTGCTTTTAAAATCATTATCGATATAAAAACTCCCTAGGCCTTCAACTAAGCCAAAAGTGTATCGAATGCCTGCCATTTTAGCTGCTATGATACCTGTTGTATTGCTTTTGTGTGCACTTGCTTGTAAAAGATCTAAATTTAAATCTTTGAGTATGTTTTTCAAACTTAGTAGGTTTTTAAATACCACCAAAGGATTTACGCTTGATCTTGCCAAATCATAAAAGCAAACCTTGTAGCCTAATTCTTGCAATTTTATGGCAAAATCATCTTTGGGAGTGATGATTATCACTTCATGGTGGTTTTTTTCTAGGGCTTTAATGAGTGCAATGCGAAAATAATACACACTCATTGCACTATGAGTTAAAATTCCTATTCTCATCTTTTTAACCTATAAATTTTTGCTCTTGCATCATTGGTGATTTGTTCAAATAAATCTTGATCATATTGATTAAGTAAAAACATTTGTATATAAGCACTGTTATAAAGACTTTCATCTAAAATAACAAAGCTTTTATATTCTCTTAAAAACAGTAAGTAAATTTGTGCTTTTGGATCAATCTCACTATAGTAGAACTTGCCATTGGTGATTGATTCTATATCTACAAAGGCTTTTAAAGGTATGGTTGTACCTTCTAGATTTAAAGCTCTAAAATCATTGATGATTTCTACGCCATTATCAAGCATAACTGATCCTGTAGTTTTATCTTGTGCTATGGCATTAGCTTGAGAGAAAAACAAGCTTTTTTCTTGTTCGCCACTGTCTGGATTTGTATTGGCAAATTGAGCTACCACAGGCATAATACGCAACATTCTATAAGGCATATAGATGTAAACATCTCTTGTTTTATTAGTGTCAAATTGAAAGTTTTTGTCATTTAAACTCTCTAAAAAGCTTGTGGCATTTGTTTGGTTGTAATCTTTAACCATAGCTTTTAAAACATCAGGATAATGCTCACTAAAGGATTTTTCTGTATATTCTACGCTAAGCCTTGCCATATTAGCAGCTGGTGTTTGCTCTTTACTTAAAACAAAAGAAGAAAAGAAGTTATCTTTTCCTAGGTGTTTACCGCCATCGATTAAGGTTTTGACATCACTATAATAACGGATAGGATATCCATAGTCCCACCATGCAATAACATAGTCTTCTCTTTGTGCTTTGCTTTTTAAATTATTTAAAATTTGAGCTTCATAAGAAGTGAAAACAGTGGAAGACTTATAAGAATATATATGCATTAAAGCAGGGCTAATACTAAAAAATGTGATTAATATTAGTAAGATATTTTTGTTTTTCAAGCTTAGTTTGATTTGTTTTTTTTCTAAAAAATGAAAAAATACATATAAAAAATAACCAAAACCTAAAGCCATAACAGGAACCGCATAAATGGTAAATCGAAGCCCCGCTCTTAAAGCCATAAATCCCAATGCAAGTATAGGTAAAGCTAAAAGCATGCTTTTATGATCTTTACAAAATAAAATAAAACCTACAAAAGAAAGAAGAAACACTAAAACACTAGAGCTAATTCTTTGCATAAATACTTCAGGATCGATAGTATTGATCTCCATGATGGTTTCATTAACATTAAAATATATAAAAGCCGCATCTTTTAAATTTTGCACATCAGCGGCTTTAAAGACATAAAATTTGAGTTGGTATAAAACAGGATCTAAGCCACCGCTTATAAATAAAATCAAAATACTTGCAAAAATCAAAGCCCAAATCATATAAAAATTGATTTTTTCTTCTTTAAAGGCAAAAATAGCAAATAATAATACAATCAATGCAAGTTTATATTGCCATGCTAGCATACTTAAAGCTATGATCATTAAAGCAATGGCAAGGTAAAAAATCTTTTCTTTTCGGTGTAGTATAAGTGTGTATAATCCAAAAAGCCCTATCATGGCAAAATTCAAAGAATAGCTTGAAGGATACCACCATAAATAAATCATGATAAAAATAGGGCTTAAAAGTAAAGTAAAGATATCTTTATTGATGGTTAATCGTATAAAGCTTAATAAAATGAGCATTGGTAAAACCAAAACAAGCATATCAGTATCATAATACCCACTCATTGTACGATTGTAATAGCTATTTGCAATACTAGCAAGCAAAGCTGCTATGAACCCATAAGTGGTGAGTTTGTATTCTCTTGCGATTAGTATAATAGGCACAACAATCAAAGAAGCAAAGAAAGTACTCATATATAAAATAATACTTTCAAAGCTAAAAGGCAATATACTATAAATCCAATAAGTTAAAGTAGAAAGTGAACTTCCAAAATATGATAAATCATTAGGTTGATGAAACCCCGCTATCATATCTCTTGCGCCTTCTGCAAAAGCATAACCATCGTTAGTAGTGATCATGAGTTGATCATTGAAGAAAAACTCATAAAATTCGCTTGCCCAGCTTACCCAATAAAGTCTGCATAATACACTAAAAGCAAAAGCGATAAAAATCAATATACAGGTGTATTTGATAGAATTATTATCCGTGAAATTTTGTTGCAGTTTCATTTTATGCCTTATTAAAAAATTCAAATAACTGTTTTGCTATGTTTATTTTGTCAAATTCTTTTGCACGTAAGAAAGCCTTTTCTCTATAAGTGGCTTTTAATGCCTCATCGTTGCACATTTTCTCTAAGCCTTCTTGTATAGCTTTTTCATCATCTACTTGAACTAAAAGTCCAAATTCATCATCTAAAAACAATTCTCTTGCACCACTTTTATGGTCAGTGCAAAGCACAGCGCTATTGCAAGCTAGACATTCGATTAGGACATTTGAAAAACCTTCAAAGCTTGAGGCAAAAGCAAAAAAGTCACATTTGCTCATATATTTATAAGGATTTTTGTCAAAACCGAGTAAAAAAACCTTGTCTTTTAAATTTAACTCCTCAATTAAAGCCAAAAGTTTATCTTTTAAAATTCCTTCACCTAAAATGACTAGTTTTAAATCAGTCTTAACTTTCGCATAAGCTTTTATAAGCATGGCGTGATTTTTACCATGATCAAGTCTACCAACACTAAGTATAAAAGGTTCTTTAAAGTCGATTGCTTCTTTAGATTTTTCTATAATACTTTCTAAATCTATAGCATTATATAAAATGTCACATTTTTTGGCTTCTATGTTGAAATTGTGCAATAAATCTTCTTTATTTCCTAAGGAATTTGCTAAGATCAAATCAGCTTTGTTGTAAAGTTTTTTGATAAGAAATTTATTGATTATAGAGTTTAGGTTATTATGCTTATAAATCACACTTGGTGTTGTGCACTCATTGATAATAAGGGTTGATTTAAGACCTAGAGATTTTGCCATTAATGCAATATAATTAGGTCTATTTAATAGCACAAATTGCAAATCTATTTTTAAATCTTCACAAAGTTTTTTGTATTTTATAGCAAGTAAAGGAAGCTTTAAAAATTTAGCTAGATTGCTTTCGCTTGGGCTTGATTTTTCAAGATAGTGAATATTTACCTCAGGAATATCATATGAAATTTTATCATTCATTAAAATCAAATGCACTTCGTATTTTAAATTTAACACAGGTAATAAGGTTGAAACAACCCTTTCAGCGCCACCACTTCCTAAAGAATAAATAAAAATTGCTAGTTTTTTCATTATTTAAGCCTTGTTTCATTGATTAAATCAAGCCATTTTTGCACTACATTTGTTACTTCATAGTCTTTACATCGTTGTTGTGCATTAAGTGCTAAAGTTTTTCTTAAATTTTCATCTTGCATTAAAAGCGCGAGTTTTTCACTTAAAGCCTTTTCATCATTTAAATCTACTAAAAACCCATCTTTTTTATCATCGATTAAATCTTTATGGCCGCTTACGTATTTTGTGCTAATACGTGCTACTTGATAGTATAAACTTTCAAGTAAAACCGTTGGTAAGCCTTCTATGAAAGAACAGAGGCAAAGTATTTTTGCTTTTTTATAAAGTTCTTGTATGTTTTCGATTTTACCTAAAAAATGAACTTTGATTTTTAATTTTTCAGCTTCTTGCTCTAGTTCTTGTCTTAATTCCCCATCGCCTGCTATAAAAAAACGATATTGATTTTGTAGATTGATGTCTAGCCTTGCTATGGCTTTTAAAAACATAGAAGCATTTTTATTATGATCAAGCCTGCCTACAAAGATGACATTGTTTTCTTTTTCTAGCTTTTCTTCTGTGAGGTTAAAATGGCAAGGATTTGGCATATTGACAACTTTTTTGACAAAGTTTTCATAATAGCTTTTATCATCATTACTTAGCACGGTTAAAGCATTTGCATATGGAAAGCTAATACGACGTAAAAATTTCCAAATTTTGGATTTTAAATAAGTATGAGAGCTATGTTCGCTGATGATTAAAGGTGTGTTTGAGCCTTTATTTGCCCAAATACAAGCGATATTGGTAGTGTCTAAAAATGAGATAAAAACATCACTTTTATGCTCTTTGAGTGCTTGTTTTAAGGCATTGAATTTTTTAATACGTGAAACTATTTTGTTATAAAGCGTAGAAAAATCAAACTGTTCTAGAGTAAAAAGTTTGATTTTTGGATCAAGCTTATAAAATGAGTCTTCTTTATGAAATTTGATAATATTTATTTCATGGTTTTTACAAAGTTCATTAGCCAAAGTAACCAAAACCCTTTCAGCGCCACCTGAATTTAAAGTGGCTATAATGAAAGTGATTTTCATATTTTTTCCTTTAAATACCCATGATTTACTTCAAATACTCTATCACAACCTTGTATAGTTGAAAGTCTATGAGCTATGATGATAAGGGTTTTGTCTTTTGAAATTTTATAAATTTCTTCCATGATTTTTGCTTCACTTTCTTGATCAAGTGCGCTAGTTGCTTCATCCAGAACTAAAATTTCAGGTTGTTGGTAAAGTGCTCTTGCTATGGCTATTCTTTGTCTTTGACCCCCGCTTAAAAAAGAACCCGAATCACCCACTTTTGTATGTATTCCCTCTTCAAGCGAATTCACAAAGCTTTCAAGATTAGCTTGTTTGATCACCTTGTGTAAAAGCGCTTCATTGATTTCTTCTCCAAAGCTAATGTTTTTTGCAATAGAATCATTAAAAAGATAAATTTGTTGAGGTATGTAGCCGATTTTACTTCTAAAACTTTTGATGTTATTTTCATCGAGTTTGACCCCATCTACCAAAATAGCTCCATCACTTGGTTTTAAAAGTCCTATGATAAGATCAACTAAAGTACTTTTACCACTACCGCTTTTGCCTATAAAAGCGATTTTTTCATTTTTCTTTAGTTCAAAATTTAAATTTTTAAATAAATTTTTCTTACCCTTGTAGGCAAAGAAAAGGTTTTTTAAAACGATTTTTTCTTTAAATTCGATACTTTCATCGCCTAACTTTTCTTCTTTTTCATTAAGCATATTATAAATAATATCTAAAGAGTTTTTATAATATGTGATTTCATTATAACTTGTGATGATGCGATTAGCACTTGGCATAAGTCTATAAAGAGCCACTACAAAAATAGTAATGGTTGCTAAGATAGAGGAAATATCACTTTCATATCTTAAAACCAAATATACCACAATAAAACAAAGCATACAAAAACCTATACTTTCAAGGTAAATTCTAGGTATACTTGCCATGCTTTCGTTGCTAATGTTTGCTTTGGCAAAGAGTCCACTTTGAATTTCATAAAGTTTTTGTATGCTTTGTTCTTTGGTTTTGAGTTTGATGATTTTAAGATTGTTTAAATTTGCATTTAAAATTTCAAAATAATTTTTCATCGCTTCTTCTCTAGCTATGGAAGCTTTTTTTACTAAGGGCGAGAGGATTTTGATCAAAATAAAAGCATTTAAAAGTAAAAAAGCACTTAAAGCTAGGGTGATTTTATAGTTGATAATTAACAATAAAGCATAAAGCAAAAACACCACAAAACTTTCGCTTAACATAAGCAAAAAAGCACTAATTAAAGTACTTAAGTGAAAAACTTCTTGAGTAATGGTTTTTAAAAGTTCTGATTGGTTTTTATTGGTGAAATTTTCATATTCAAGATGTAGATATTTGTCAAAAATACGACAAGCAAGGCTGTGGTAACGCCCTTTAGAAAAGCGTGCTAGTAAATGAAAATAAAAGGCATTTAAAAAGGCTCTAAAAATATAAAAGGCAATTAATATACAGCCAAAATAAGCAACGATCTTGTAACTTGGTAAATTAAAATACTCATATATAGGTTGAAAATAAGAGCTTTTTTCTAAAAGCTCAAAATTACTTGCTACTGATACAAAAGGCATGATCAAAGAAATAGCAAAGCTTTCTATAAATCCTATAAAAATAGAAAAAATTAGCAAAGCAAATAAAAATCTTTTATCGTGAGCATTGAGTATAAAAAAAAGTTTTTTTAACACTGTTTTTCCCACTCATAAGCACTTTTGCAGATTAGTTCTAAATCATCATATTTTGGTTTCCAGTTAGTTAGAGTTTTGATTTTATCCGCATTTGAAATAAGCACAGAAGGATCCCCGGCTCTTTTTGGTGCAAGTTCTACTGTAAAATCTACCCCGCTTACTTTTTTCATGGTTTCGATCACTTCTTTTACGCTAAAACCGTGTCCATAACCTACGTTGAAGATGTTGCTTTCGTTGTTTTCTAAGTATTCTAAAGCAGCTAAATGTGCGCTTGAAATATCATCAACATGGATAAAATCTCTAATACAAGTACCATCTTTGGTATTATAATCATCGCCAAAAATATAAAGTTTTTCTCTTTTTCCTGTGGCTACTTCAGCAGCAACCTTGATAAGCAAAGTAGCTTTTGGATAGCGTTGACCTATAGGATAACTCATGCAAGCACCCGCTACGTTGAAGTATCTTAAAATGCAGTATTTAAATTCAGGATTTGCCATATTAGCATCTTGTAGGACTTTTTCGCTCATAAGTTTGCTTTGTCCATAAGGATTGATCGGTGCTAATGGGCTTTGTTCATCTACGATAGGAGTTTGTGGCTCTCCATAAGTCGCTGCGGTTGAAGAAAAAATGAATTTTTTCACACCTGTTTCTAGACAAGTTTGGATTAGATTACTTGTGTTTGCAGTGTTGTTCATATAGTATTTTAAAGGATTTTCCATGCTTTCAGGAACTTCAATGCTTGCTGCAAAATGCACAATTGCATCAAATTTTTCTTCTTTAAAAAGTTTTTTAATCCCAGTATAATCGCTTAAATCTTGCTCAAAAAATTTAAAAGGTCTGATTTTAGAAAGTTCATCTAAGCTTTTTTTACTACCTTTTGAAAGATTATCTAATACACAAATTTCATGATTTGTTTCTAAAAACTGTTTTAAAGTATGAGAGCCTATGTATCCTGCGCCACCGGTGATTAAAATTTTCATTTTTATCCTTTTTGTGTTATTTAATATTAGTTATTTTAATATACTTTTCTTAATTAATTTAAAACTTTACTCTTTTCTTTTTCTATGGCCTCTAAAAATGGCTTTTGATAGCTTTTATCGCTGTGTTTTTGCAAAAGTTCTTCTTTGAAATTTTCTAAAATATTAAGATAATCTTCTTGGGTTAAGTTACCCTTGATGAGTTCGTATTTTAAAAATAGCATATAAGTGTTTAACACATCACTTTCACAGTATTCGTGAATTTTTTCTAATTTGTTTTGATAAAAGAGTTCTAATACCTCATTTCCATGCACATCATACTTTCCAGGAAGTCCTGCCATGGCACAAAGTGTGTCAAGTCTTAAGCCTTTTTGACCAAAACTCCCTAAAGATTCTAATAAATCACAGTGTTTATTTTCTATAAATTTGCTTTTGTAGTTATTCCATTTATCGCTTGCATCTAAATAAGCACTTGCGTTGATGTTGTATTTTAACGCTCTTATAACAAGTAAAGGCATATCATAGCTTTTGCCATTAAAACTTACAAGGCGAGGTTGGTGTTTGTCTATGAAGTTAAAAAATTCTTCTAGCATTTGTTTTTCGCTTTCGCCTTTGATTTTATTAACTTTGATGAAATTTCCAAATTTATCTGCAATCACTGCGCAAATACTTACAACTTTATGAAAAGGCAGGGGTAAAAACTCGCTTCCGCTTTCTTCTTTTTGTTTTTCTAAAGCTTGCTTGCTAATGCTTAAATCATCACCATTAAAACCATAAAGATGTTTTATTAATTCTACATCAGGAATGCTCTCACAATCAAAAACGCAAATATATTCTTGCATGATAAACCTTTTTTTAAAAAATCTTTGTTAAAATCATAACAGAAAATTTAAAAATAAAGTAGCACATGAAAATAGGTTTGGTTAAATTATCTGCACTTGGTGATATCATCCATGCGGTGATTGTTTTGCAATTTATTAAAAAGCATTATCCTAAGGCGAGTATTGATTGGTTTGTAGATGCAAGATTTGCAGGATTATTGCAAGATCATCCAATGATCAATGAAGTATATGCCCTACCTTTAAAAGATAGAAAATTCAAAGAAGTCTTTGCTATGCTTTTTGAAGCAAGACAAAACAAATATGATGTTGTGATTGATTTACAAGGTTTGATCAAGTCTGCATTGGTGAGTAAATTTTTATGTGCTAATACTTTTGGTTTTGATCAAGAAAGCATAAAAGAAAGCTTCGCGAGTAATTTTTATGCGCATAAATTTGCGTGTAATTATGAAGAAAATATTGTCGTGCGTAATCTTTCTTTGGTGGCTTATGTGTTAAATGAGCATTTTGATCATAGTGATATAGAATTAAAACAAAGTTGCTTTAGCATAGATGATGAGTTAAAGGAAAGCTTAGAGCAAAGATTATCTTTGAATGAAAGTGCGCCTAATATACTCATACATGTAGGATCATCTATGCCAAATAAAATTTACCCAAAAGAGCGTTTGATACTACTTTGTAGAATGCTTTTGGAGCATTTTGCTAATGCAAAAATCATACTTGGCTGGGGCAATGTAGGGGAATTTAATTTTGCTAAAGATATGGTTTTAAATTTAAAACATCTAAAAATAGAACTTGCGCCAAAATTAAGCTTAAGTGAGCTTTGTGCTTTAACCAAGGTAAGTGATCTAATCATCGGAAATGATAGTGGGCCTACTCATTTAGCCTTTGCATTAAACAAACCTTCTATAACGATCTTTGGTGCTACCCCTAGTCAAAGAAATACCTATGAAACCAATATCAATAAAACAATCAATGCAGGTAAAAAAATATCGCAATCAAAGCATATAGATAAGAGTGATTTTTGCATACAAAATATCGATGAAAAAGATATTTTTAAACTTGCTTGTGAGCTTTTAGAAAAATGATAAATTATGTATATTTAAGTCTTTTTTATGCATTAAAGGTGCTTGTGGGAATTTTACCTGCAAAACTTTTAAATTCTTTTGCAAATTTGGTTGCTTTAATCACTTATAAGTTAAATCGTAAGCACCGTAAAATCATCGATGTTAATTTAAAAATTTGCTTTCCTGAAAAAGATCAAAAATGGCGTGATGAAACTAGCCTTAATATCTATAAAAATTTTGCTAAATTTGGGATTGATTTTATCAAAAATCAAAATGCAAGTAAAGAAGAAATCATCAATAAAATTTGCTTTGATGATGAGGAACAAATTCTAAATATAATGCAAAGTAAAAAACCTTTGATCGTAACTACGGCTCATTATGGCAACTGGGAGCTTTTGGCTTTATCTTTTGGAGCTAAGTTTCAAGGAATTTCCATAGTTGGAAGAGCGCTTGATAGTATGGTAATGGATAAAATTTTAAGCAAAAATCGCACGCAGTTTAACATAGAGCTTATAGAAAAAAAAGGCGGACTTAAAAAAATGCTAAAAGCCTTAAAAGAAGGCAAGTCTCTTGGAATTTTAACTGATCAAGATGCAGTAGATAGTGAAAGTATAAAAATACAGTATTTTGATCAAGAAGTAAATTTCATAGCAGGTGCAAGCGTACTTGCAAAAAAAACAAATGCTATGATTTTGCCTTGTTTTGTGTATCAAAAAGATGAAAAATTTTTTGTAAAAACTTTTAAGGCTTTAGATGCAAGTAAGGCAAGTGTAGAAGAGCTTACCAAATACCAAGCAAAATGTTGCGAAGAGATGATTAAATTTAAACCTGATGAGTATTTTTTCTTTCATAAGAGGTTTAAAAGATACAATCATGAGTTGTATTTGTAGGATTTAAAATGGATTTAAAGCAAATTAGCGTGATAATGATGGTTAAAAATGCCCAAAAAACTTTAAAAGCTTGCTTGGAGTCTTTGCAAGAATTTGGCGAGATCGTTTTGATAGAAAATGGTAGCAATGATGATACTTTGAAAATTGCTTATGAGTTTAGTAAAGGTTATAAAAATATCAAGATTTATCAGCATGAATTTATAGGTTTTGGACCTTTGAAAAATTTAGCTATAAGTTATGCTAGTAATGATTGGATTTTTAATATTGATGCAGATGAGCTTGCTAAGAAAGAATTTTTACAAGAACTAAAGCAAATTGAGCCCAATAAAGAAGATATCATAGCCTTACCAAGAGAAAATTTATATAATGGAGAGTGGATTAAAGCTTGTGGGTGGTGGCCTGATCATGTAATGCGTGTGTTTAATAAAACTCATACTAGTTTTAATGAAAATTTGGTGCATGAGAGTTTGATTTTTCACGAAGATAGTAAAAAGATTAAACTGCAAAATGGTTTGAGGCATTTTGCTTTTGATGATATCGATGGATTGTTAGATAAACTTCAAAAATACTCTAAGCTTTGGGCTTTGCAGAATTTACATAAGGACAGTAGTGTTTGCAAGGCTTTGCTAAGAGGAATTTGGACTTTTTTTAGAAATTATATTTTAAAAAAGGGAATTTTTTATGGTTATAAAGGCTTTATTGTAAGTACTTGTAATGGTCTTGGAGCTTTTTTTAAATATATGAAATTATATGAGTTAAAAAAGCAAAAGCCAAAAACTTGTGCTTTAATCATCACAACCTATAATCAAAAAGAAAGACTTGCTTTGGTGCTTGATAGTGTTAAAAACTTAGAACCTTTACCAGATGAGGTTTTAATAGCTGATGATGGAAGCAAGGAAGATACGGCTAAGCTTATACAAGCTTATCAAAAAGATTTTCCTTGCAAGTTAGAGCATATTTGGCAAGAAGATGAGGGGTTTAGACTAAGTGAGATTAGAAACAAAGCTATTAAAGCCTCTAGCGGTGAATATATAATCGTCATAGATGGAGATATGATTTTAGAAAAAAAATTCATTGATGATCATTTGAAATTTGCGCAAAGAAAAGTATTTTTGCAAGGCTCTAGAGTAATTTTAAATGAAAATGAAAGTAAAGAACTTTTAAGTAAAAATGATTTTAGTTTGGCTTTTAATAAAAAGGGTTTTAAAAATCAAAGAAATATTTTTTTAGCTAAATGTGTATATAAATTTTCAAGACTAACTAAGAAAATTTTCAAAAAATCACAGCTCATTAAAGGTATAAGAGGTTGCAATATGAGTTTTTATAAAAGTGATTTTGAAGCTATTGAAGGTTTTAGCGAAAAATTTATAGGCTGGGGTAGGGAAGATAGCGAGTTTGTAGCTAGATTTTTATTTAATAATGGAGTGTTTAAAAGGCTTAAATTTAATGCCCTAGCTTATCATATTTACCATGAAGAAAATAGCAAAAATATGCTTGAAATCAATCATCAAATTTATCTTGATACCATAAAAAACGAAAAAACAACTTGGAGATAAAGTATGAAAACCGTAGGCGTAGTAATCCCCATATATAATGTGGAAAAATATCTAAAAGAATGTTTAGATAGTGTAATCAATCAAACTTATACTAACTTAGAAATCATACTCGTAAATGATGGCAGTACAGATGAAAACTCACTCAATATTGCAAAAGAATACACTCTAAAAGATAAAAGAATCACTCTTTTTGATAAAAAAAATGGTGGTTTAAGCAGTGCTAGAAATGTGGGTATAGAATATTTTAGTGGAGAATACGAAGCACAATATATTGAAGATGAAGATGGATTAAATATTTTTAAGATTATTAGCGATAATCCACAAAATATTTATAAAATTTATAAACACAAAAATGCTTTAGCAAATGAAAGACTAGAAATTCCAAAGATTGATTATATTATCTTTTTAGATTCTGATAATTATTGGGAATTAAACTGCATAGAAGAGTGCGTTGCAAGAATGCAAAATGTAGATGTATTGTTGTTTGACTATAAATGTATTTATGAAGATGGAATTAAAGATAAGGGAAAGGAAACGAGATTTCAAAAATTTTCTTACAATGATGAATGTATTGTTAGCCCAAAAGAATATGCGCAAAGAGCAGAAGATGTTGGTATGAGAGATATTTCTTTTGGTGTTATGGGAATGATAGATTTTGACTTTTTAAGGTCTATAAAATTAAAGTTTATTAATTATATTATCAATGAAGATATACATTTTGGTATGGTTTTGTTTGCTTGTTCAAATTCTATTTGTATTTTACCTAAACCACTATATGTTTGCATTCTAAGATCTAATAGCATATCAAATCATGATAAAAAGGTTACAAAAGCAAATGTATCAGAGTATTTTAAAGATTTATACGAAGCTTTTGGAGAAAATGCTAAAGAGGCAAAAAGCTATTTAAAAGCAGCAAGTAGGATGATAACAGCTTTAGAGTTGATAGAATTTTTTAAAGATCAAAAAAGTGAAAACGCATTAGCTATAAAGGAAACTTTTTTGTCTTTTTATGTAAAAAAGGCTTTAATGATTAAAAAATTTAAAAAAGATCCTTTGAATTTAAAAGAAAAATTACCTATTATCACACCATATATAGAAACACGAATTCCTTATGATCTTTGGAAAATTTGGCAAAAAGTAAAAAGTTTTTTTAAATAATTTAATGTTTTACCTTGATACCATAAAAAACGAAAAAACAACTTGGAGATAAAGTATGAAAACCGTAGGCGTAGTAATCCCCATATATAATGTGGAAAAATATCTAAAAGAATGTTTAGATAGTGTAATCAATCAAACTTATACTAACTTAGAAATCATACTCGTAAATGATGGCAGTACAGATGAAAACTCACTCAATATTGCAAAAGAATACACTCTAAAAGATAAAAGAATCACTCTTTTTGATAAAAAAAATGGTGGTTTAAGCAGTGCTAGAAATGTAGGTATAGAATATTTTAGTGGAGAATATCAACTCAAAAACAAAACTCAAACTATAAAAGAAAATTCTTTAATAGAATTTAACATAGAAGGTAATAATCCTTATGAAATATATACTGTATATAAAAGCTATAAAGCTTTTAATAACGAACAAGATTTAACTAACTTTACCTATCCTATTATAGATTATATTATCTTTTTAGATTCTGATGATTATTGGGAATTAAACTGTATAGAAGAATGTGTACCTAGAATGGATGGGGTGGAAGTGGTTTGGTTTGATAGTATCGAATACCATGATATGGAAAAAAGTTATCTTAGACATCATAGTCGTTTAAAAGATACGGACATAAAGGAGGAATGTAAAATAAATCCTATAGAGTGGCTTGAGTGCTTAATACGAAGAAAAATTAAAGATTTTGCATTTGCGTGGAGTGGTATGATTGATTTTGATTACATAAATGATAAAAAATTAAAATTTAAAGATGGTATTTTTGCCGAAGATCATCTATTTGGAATTTTACTTTTTTCGCAAGCTAAAAATATTTATGTCTATCCTAAAGTATTTTATTATTATAGAATTCGAGCTAATTCTTTGACAAATCAAGATAAAAAAATTACTAAAGATAATATTCTTCCGTATTTTAAAGATATATTTATTGCATTTGAAGAGAATGCAGCTTTAGCAAAAGAGTATTTTAAATACGCCAGTTGGGTGCAAACTAGTTTAGAATTGGTGCAATTTATAGAAAATTATCATGACAAAAAAATTTCATCATTGTTAAAGGATGTTATTTTGTACTTTTATATCAAAAATGCATTTAAAGTTAAAAAATTTGATAAAGATCCTTTGTGTATTAAAGAGAAATTACAACTATTAAAATCTTATAAAATTTCTAAAATTAAATATAAATTACGTAATTTTTTAATTTTAGCAAAAAAAGTAAAATAATTTAATGTAATTTTGATTTAGATTGAAAATATTTATATATTACAATAGAACTTATGAATTAAAACGTTTGATTAAAAATTGTAAAAACATATAATATTTTATCGCTATTTTGTTATATATTTTTTTATACTTATACAGAATGTAGTTGCATTCTAATTTGGCTTTTTTTATCTCCCTATGTAAATTATTTATCATTAAATTGATAATTAAATTTCTTAAAAGCTTACAAATGTTTTTATTTATATTATTTTTGTTGTTTTTCAAAAAAGATTTTAGCAAATCAATTACTTTTTTTTCATCTATTAAATTTTTTTGAATTATCACTATATTTTTTATATTAACTGAACTTTTGCAGTTTTGAAAATAATAATATATATTTTTTGAGCTTGTGATTATTGTTTTGCAATTTAATATAATGAAAAAAAAGACTAAGGCATCTTCTGCCATTGTTAGTTTTGTTTGATTTTGATTTTTTAAGTGTAATAGCGCATCTAGATAGATTTGCTTTTTTATTAATTTTGAGCAAAGATTCCAATAGCATATGCTATTTTTTTGTTTTAATATAAGTTGACAATATTCAGATACGGTATAAAATTTATCTTTTAAAAAGTTATCTTTACTGATAGTACCTTGTTTATCGTATAAAAAGTTAAACCATATTAAATCAACATTTTTTTCTTTTTTTAAAAGTAAATTAATGCATTCTTCACAAGCATTAAGCTCTAGATAATCATCAGGATCTAAAAACATGATGTAAGGTGAAGTTGCTACTTTAGCACCTTCATATCTTGCTCTTAAAAGCTTTAAATTCTCTTCATTGTGTATGATTTTTATTCTATCATCTTTACTAGCATATTCTTTGGCTATGTCTATACTTTTATCACTTCCACAATCATCTACAACAATGATTTCTATATCTTTAAAAGTTTGGTTGATGCAACTTTCTAATGCTCTAGCTATATATTTTTCTACATTATAAGTTGGTAGTATGATGGAAATTTGACTCATTTTATTTTTTCTTGAATATTCTTTTTGGGTGACAAATATAATATTTAATAGTAGGATATATAACAGATAAAAAATAATATTTATCTTTAAATGAAAGTTGATAGTCAAGTTTTTCTATCAAGTCTTTTATTTTGTGTTTTTTTAATAATTTTCCATAAATTCCCTTTTTATAAAAATAGTTTTTATTTAAATTGTATATTCTCCACATTTCTGAAAATAAATGTAAAAATGGTTGATTTTCATCCAAATGCATCTTGTGGTCTATAAATTTTTTTGTTTTTTGCCATGAAAATTGACAAGTTTTTTTGTATTCCCAAAAGTAGTTTTCTAAATTATATTTACTAACTTCTTTTGCTAAGAAGTCAGGTCCTATAACCCCCCATTTAATTAATTTTTGATTGTTTATTATTTTTTCAGCTTGCATGACTAGGTTTTTACCAAATTCACTGTTTTTTGGAAATTTTAAAAAAGAAGTTGTAATTCTTGATGCGTTTTTTTCTTCATCTAATTCTTGTGAAAGAATATATTCTTGGTCTAAATTTATATAATTTAAACAAATCATATCAAGATCAACCCAAATCGCATCTTTTTGATAAAGCATATAATATCTAAAATAATCACTAAAAGCCGCTACGCCTGCTCCTCTATCATCACTAAAATAATTTTCAAAAGGAATAATTTCATTTGCATCTCTTAATTCAAAATCATCAAACAACTCATTTAATTTTTTAAAAATTTTATCGTCAATATTATAAGTATAAAGAATAAATTTATAACCATTATCTATAAAAGATTTTATAGATAAAAGCTCCATTAGCCCTATACCTTTATAACCTTTAGGTGTATACCAAAAACTACTAATTTCTTGTTTCATGTATTTTCTCTTGCAATTAAAGTAAAATTAACTTATATTTTATACGGAACAATATATAATTTTTAAGTTAATAAAATTTCAATGAATTAGGATTAAAATGAACAATGTTGTTGTTGTGGCAGGAAATGGACCTAGTGTAAAAGAAATTGACTATTCTTTGCTACCTAATGATTATGATGTATTTAGATGTAATCATTTTTATTTAGAGGATAATATTACCTAGGTAAAAAGATAAAAGCATGTTTTTTTTATTGCACGGGAATTTTTCGAACAATATTATATGATTCAAAAGCTTATACAAAATGGAGATTATGAGTGTGAAGATATAGTATGCAAGATGTATAATTTTCAAGACAGAAAAGAAAAAATTTTAAGGGAAAATTTTAAATATTTTTTTCCTATGGCTACTAATGGATATGATGCCTATTTTTCAAAGCTGAAAGATCTTAGCGCTGCTATAGATTTTGATGTTTGTTATAATTTTGAACGAGTGGAAATGTTAACAGGCACTTATGCCATATGCTGTGCTGTTGCTAGTGGTTATAAAGAAATTTACCTAGCTGGGATGGATTTTTACGAACAAGGAAATTCGCATTTTTACAGCAATTATAAAATGGATTTAAAAGAGACTGTTATACATCATAAAAACAAAGATGTTGAAATTATTAATTTTTTACAGAAAAAGTATAATGTAAAAATTTATTCTATATGCCCAAAAAGCCCTATTAATAATTTTATTCCTTTGGCAAAAGGTATAAACAATAATACATATAAACCTATAGCTAAGCCGCAAGAAGCTATTAAAAACAAATTGCTCCCAAGTGAAAAAGCTATAAGGAGATATAAAAGGATGTATTTATTATCTAATAGTTTTATCAAATTTATTTACGATGTTTTAAAGACACCGAGTGCTATAAAAAAATATTTTTCTAAGAAGTATTCAAGATAGATAAATTATTCTATTTTTTAGCCCTAAAATTTCTTTCTCTAAGATTTCTAATATTTTTTCATTAAAATGCTTATGTGGAAAAATATTAGCTAATTTTTTAATGTATTTTAAACTCCGTTTTTTATGCTCATAATTTTGCCATAAAATTGCTTTATTTTTGTTTTCATATCTACCATTTTCATTAAATTCATAGCGGTATATACATTCTTGCGATACAAAAAAACTCTCACTTAGCATAAAATTGATATAGTTAAAAAGCACATCTTCTCCATAACAAAGCCTTTCTTTGAAATCAACATACTCAAAACTTTCTAAAATCAAATTTTTTCTATATACTTTTGCCCAAACACTCCAGCAAAAATGCTTTTGATTGAGTAAGAAATTTAAAAAATCATCTTTATTAAAAAGCTCATCTTGCTTAAATCTATAAAATTTTTTAAATTTCACCCTATGTACATATGCATCAAACACTACCATATCGACATTTTTAATTTTTTCAAGCCCAAGCTCACAAGCATTAAGCTCTAGATAATCATCAGGATCTAAAAACATTATATAAGGTGAGCTTGAATTTAATACACCTATATTTCTACTAGCAAAAGTTCCTAAATTCTTTTCATTGTGTATGATTTTAATTCTATCATCTTTATTAGCATATTCTTTAGCTATATCTATACTTTTATCATTACCAAGGTCATCTACCACAATGATTTCTATATCTTTAAAAGTTTGGTTGATGCAACTTTCTAATGCTCTAGCTATATATTTTTCTACATTATAAGTTGGTAGTATGATAGAAATTTGACCCATTTTAGCTCTTTATTTTTTGATATAATTATAGCTTTTATTTTAAGGAAAATCATGAATATTTTTATCAACCTTCCTACTTGGCTTGGTGATGCGGTAATGGCTAGTGCGGCTATTTATGCCATCAAGGAAAAGTATCCTCAAGCTAAATTTACTTTTTATGGTTCTTTTGTCAGCACAGAGCTTTTTAAGCGTTTTGAAAATGCTCAAGTCTTAGTGGAAAATAAAAAGCAAAGATATAGACAAATTTTAAAAGCTAGAAAAAACCTTGGTAAATTTGATCTAGCTTTTTCATTTCGCTCAGCATTTTCAAGCAAGATTATTTTAAATCTAATCAAAGCAAAAAAAAGATTTTATTTTGATAAAAATATCCTAAAAGAAGAACACCAAGTTTTAAAGTACTTAAATTTCATAGAAGAAGCTTTGAATTTTAAAGCCGCTTCAAGTGTTTTAAAACTTCCTATCAAAGCAAAGTCAACTCAAAAAATTTTAGGTATAAATGCAGGTGCACATTTTGGAAGTGCTAAAAGATGGGAGGCAAGCTATTTTGCAAGGGTAGCAAAAGAATTTAGCTCTACGCACCAAATTTTAATCTTTGGAGTAGAAAGTGAGAGAGAAATTTGCAATGAAATTGAACATTTGCTTTCAAAAGCAGGTATAAAGGCAAAAAATCTTTGTGGTAAAACTAGCATTTATACTTTATGTAAAAACATTTCTATGCTTGATTTGCTCATCACAAATGATAGTGGTCCTATGCATATAGGCGCAGTTTATGGGGTGAAAACGGTGGCTGTTTTTGGTTCAACTAAATTTAGCCAAACCTCGCCTTGGCAAGAAAACGCTAAAATAGCTCATCTTGATCTAGCTTGTATGCCTTGTATGCAAAAAGTTTGTCCTTTAAAACATCACAAATGCATGAAAGACTTAAAACCTGAGGTGGTAATAAATTTAGCAAAAGCATTTTTTTAGCGCATTTTTCCCTATGATTTGGGCTTAAACTCTTGCAAAAGCTTGATAAATGTGTTAAACTTAAGAAACATTTTTAATCAAGGAGCTTTTTATGACTAAAGCAGATTTTATTTCTCAAGTTGCTCAAACTGCTGGGCTAACTAAAAAAGATGCAACTGCGGCTACTGATGCAGTAATCGCTACTATTACTGATGTTTTAGCTAAAGGTGATAGCATTAGCTTTATCGGTTTTGGTACATTTTCTGTAGCTGAAAGAGCAGCTAGAGAAGCTAGAGTTCCAAGCACTGGTGCTACTATTAAAGTACCTGCGACAAAAGTTGCTAAATTTAAAGTAGGTAAAAACCTTAAAGATGCAGTTGCTGCTGCTAAAACTGCTAAAAAAGCTAAAAAATAATTCTTACGCAAAAGTTTTTTAACTTTTGCGTTTTTCTTCATAGATTATGTATTAGTTTTCTTTTGATATTGTTTTTAAAAATATTAAAGGAAAAAAATGTCAATCCATCATAGTATCTTAGACTGCGTAGGCAATACCCCGATTATCTCTTTAAAAGAATTTGCACCTAATCTTTATGGTAAATGTGAGTATTTTAACCCAAGTCATTCTATAAAAGATAGAGCGGCTTTAGAGATGATAAAACAAGCTTTAAATGAAGGTAAAATCAATCAAGAAACAACGATTGTAGAAGCCACAAGTGGAAATACCGGCATAGCTTTAGCGATGATTTGTGCGAGTTTGAAGTTAAAATTAGTCATTGCAATGCCTGAGTCTATGAGTATAGAGCGTAGAAAAATGATGAGTTTTTTTGGTGCAAAATTAGAGCTTACTCAAGCAAGCAAAGGTATGCAAGGGGCGCTTGATAGGGCTAATGAGCTTTTGGGTGAAATTCCAAATTCATTTATGATAAGTCAATTTGAAAATATTAATAACAAAAATGCACACAGAAAAAACACGGCTTTGGAAATTTTAAAAGTTCTACCTGATCTTGATATTTTCGTGGCAGGTTTTGGTACAGGTGGAACCATCAGTGGTGTAGGAGAAATTTTAAAAGAACACAATCCTAATATCAAAATCATCGCTTTAGAGCCAGCTGCTTCTCCACTTTTGAGTCAAAACAAAGCTGCAAGTCATAAAATTCAAGGTATAGGTGCAAATTTTATCCCTAAAATTTTAAATCAAAAAATCATAGATGAGGTAGTTTGTATAAGCAATGAAGATGCTATAAATACAGCCTTAGAGCTAGGTAAAAATGGCATCATGGCAGGAATTTCAAGCGGAGCAAATGTTTTTATGGCTAGAAAAATTGCCCTAGAAAACTCTGATAAAAAAGTCTTGACTATGCTAAATGATACAGCTGAGCGATATTTATCAACTGATTTATTTGCAAATTTATAATTTGGAGTATGTATGAGTCAAAATAATGAGCATTTTGATTTGGATCTTGAAAGAGCGATTTTAAGCTCTTGTATTTATAGCGAAGATTCTTTTTTTAGTATTTCTTCAGATATTGAAATCAATGATTTCTCGCTTAAAGCTCATCAGGATATTTATAAAGCGATTTTAGCTTGTGTGAATGCGGGTGAGCCTATAAGCGCAAGTTTTATTAGAAAACATAAAAAAGTTGATGAGCAAATTTTAAGTGAAGTTTTAGCTACGACTTCTATCGCAGATGTAAGTAAATATGCTTATGAGCTTAGAGAAAAATCCATTAGACGTCAGCTTTTAAATTTTGCCTACACTATACCTTCAAGGGTAAATGAAGATAAAAGTATTTCTCAAATTTCAGATGAAATAGGCAAAGAAATTTTTAATCTTACCAATCGTGTAAATAGCAATAGTATCAAAGATATGACTGTTGTTATGTCAGAGTTGATGGAAGAATTTAAAAAACAAAAAGAAGCTGAAAATAAAGATATTTTAGGACTTGATACGGGTTTTAGTGAACTGAATAAAATGACTAAAGGTTTTAAGCCTGGTGATCTTGTCATCATCGCAGCGCGCCCGGGTATGGGTAAGACAACTATTTGTCTTAATTTTATAGAAAAAACACTTAGACAAAATAAAGGCGTTGTAATGTTTTCGCTAGAAATGCCTGCTACGCAAATCATGCAAAGATTAATTAGTGCAAAAACTTCCATTCCTTTGCAAAAAATTCTCATTGCAGATTTAAATGATGATGAATGGAGTAGATTAGGAGATGCGTGCAATGAATATGCACAAAAAAATCTTTATATTTACGATAGTGGCTATGCTAGCATAGCAGATATCCGTTCGATTTTACGCAAAATTAAAGCTCAAGATGAAAGCATTGAACTTTGCGTAGTTGATTATATCGGTCTTATGATGAGTAATTCAGCTTTTAATGATAGGCATTTACAAGTGAGTGAAATTTCAAGAGGTTTGAAGCTTTTAGCAAGAGAACTAAATATGCCAGTGGTTGCGCTTTCGCAATTAAATCGTTCATTGGAAAGTAGGGCTAACAAGCGTCCTATGCTTAGTGATTTAAGAGAAAGTGGTGCTATCGAGCAAGATGCGGATACGATTTTGTTTGTTTATAGAGATGAGGTTTATAGAGAACAAGAAGAAAAAGAAAGAGAAAATAAAGCCAAAAATGAAGGCAAGACCTATGAGAGGAAATTTATGCCAAATCCTGTGCAAGAAAAGGCTGAGCTTATTATAGGAAAAAATAGAAATGGACCAGTAGGACATGTGGATTTGCTTTTCTTAAAAGAAAAGTCGTGTTTTATTGAAGCACCAAAAGAAGATTTTGTGGTTACAAACTTTGAAGGTTAATTCAAAGAGTAACCATAACTTTTATGCATAAAAAGCTCCAAGTCATTAAAGTCAATTTTTCCCATCAATTCTTCAACTAGTTGTTTATAAACAACCTCGCCATCTTTAATCACAAAAGCAGATCTTGCTAGAAGACCTGCAAATATACTATTGTCTATTAACACCCCATAGTTTTTACCAAAATCTTTAAAGGCAAAATCACTTGCAACGATAATGCCATCAATCCCTTCAGTTGCACAAAAACGATCCATAGCAAAGGGTAAGTCCATGCTAATAATAATCACTTCAACATTTTTCATAGAAGCTAGTCTTTTGTTGGTTTCTTTGGCTTGTCTTGAACATACTTGAGTATCCAAACTAGGAAAACTTAGTAAAATTTGAGTTTTTCCAGGGGGTGCTATTTCTACAGGAGCGAGATTTTTAGTTCTTAATGTAAGCCTTGGAGCGCGATCGCCAACTTCTAAATCATCTCCTATGAGTTTTATTTCTTGTCCTTTGTAGCTAATGTATGGCATGCTCCTCCTTTTTTATAGTAGTATCATTTTAGCTAAAAGTAAAAAGCTAAAAAATCCTAATCCATCTGTGATAGCTGTGATCACTACACTTGAACCTACTGCAGGATCAATTTTAAATTTTTTCAATGTCAATGGCACAAAGGACCCTACAAAACCTGCCAGGGCTAGGTTAATTAGCATTGATAGGGCTATCACAAGCCCCAAAAGAGCGGTTTTAAACCATATAAAAGCTATGATACTCATAATGCTTGCAAATACCAAACCATTTAGCAAAGAAATTCCACTTTCTCTTAAGATAACCTTTTTTGCATCTTTAAATTCGACTTCATTAAGTGAAAGCTTTCTAACGGTTACAGCTAAAGCTTGTGAGCCGGTATTGCCTCCCATGGAAGCTACGATTGGCATTAGCACCGCCAAAGCTACAAGTTGCTCGATCTCTCCCGAAAAAAGACTAATGATATTGGCAGATATTAAAGAAGTGGTAAGATTGATCATCAACCAAAATGCTCTTGCCTTAGCTGCTTTAAAGGCGCTTTCTTCTTCAGCATCCTCATCAACTCCAGCTAAGTTATAAATTTGCTCTGTTGCATTTTCTTGGATTAAATCATGGATATCATCATAAGTAATTCTACCTAAAAGTACTCCATCATCATTTACAACTGCTAAAACACTTAAGTCATAATCTTCTACTAAATCAATAGCTTTTTGTATATCTTCGTGATCTTTAATACTGTAGCTTTTATACTTTTCACTATTGTTCTTAATGATATCGGCAAAACTAAGTTTAAAATCCCAAAGTAAAAGATCGCTTAGGTTGATCGCATTGCAAAGTTTTCCATGGCCATCGATGATGTAAACTTGAAAAATTTGATCTACTTGACCTGTATGTTTTAAAATTCTATATCTTTTTATCGCTTTTTCTATACTCTCATCAATAGAAGCGGTAAAAATTTCTGTTTGCATGTAAGCGCCCGCAGTATTTTCATCATAATTCTTAAGACGTAGAATTTCTTCCTTATCTTCAGAGCTTAAGCGGTTTAAGATAGCAAGAGTTTTTTCAAGATTAAGTTCTTCAAAGCGTTTGATCAAGTCAGTTGCATCATCACTTTCAAGTTCTTCAACTGCTTTAGCTATTTCAATAATGCTTAAATATTCTAAAATATCCTCTAAGATGTGATCGGGTGTGATGGTTGCTACATTTGCTAAAGTGAGTGTATCAAAAGATTTGAGGGTTTGAAGATAAAGTTCTTCATCATATCTTTTGATAGTTTTTAGTGCTTCATTGATTTCATAGGTGCTTTGATCTTTAGAAGTGTTTATAAGTTCTTGTGCTTCTAAAAATTCATTCATCTCAAAGCTCCATGGAATTTTCTATATTTTGTTCTTTAGGTGGATTTTGATAGTTTTCATCTACACTTTGTAAACGTTTTTCATAAGCTCTTGCCATTTTTAGGAATTCTTCTTTATTTTTTCCGCTTAGGCTTGATTTTGGAATTTTTACAATAGTTTCAGGATTGATTGCTTTATTATTAAGATAAAGTCCAAAATGCAAATGTGGACCCGTGCTTAAACCCGTAGAACCTACATAGGCGATCACTTGTCCTTGTTTGACTTTTTGACCCCGCTTGATTTTAGCAAAGCGACTAAGATGAGCATATAAAGTCATATAACCTGACATATGTTTAACTTGCACTACCTTGCCATAGCCACCTTTGGTTCCAACAAAACTTACAACCCCATCTCCCGCGCTTTTAACCGGAGTGCCTGTTGGTGCAGCATAGTCAATGCCCAAATGCGCTCTATATCGTTTTAAGATAGGATGATATCTTGCTCTTGTAAAACGATCTGAAATTCTTGTGTATTTCACAGGTTTGGTTAAGAAGAAATTTTCAAGCTCTTTTCCCTGTGCATTATAATAAGAGTCTTTGTATAAAAATACCGAATACTCTTTGCCTCTGATGTTAGCTAAAGCTGCGTGGATGTTGATATCACCAAAAAGCTTTCCTAGTCTTCTTTTTTGTTCATAAATCAAAACAACACTATCGCCTTTTCTAACATTTTTAAAATTAACGGTATTTTTAAATGCACGCACCATAGCTCTAGCCAAAGTTACACTACCGCTTTCATCATATACATCTTGATATGCTGAATTATTAATAGCAACACGTAAGGTTCTTTTTTCTTTAGTGTAAGAAATAGGTGTGAAGCTTAATACGAATTTATTATCTGTATTTTTATAAATGTGAATTTGCAAATCATCGCTAATAGGGATTAAAACTTGCTCAAGTTGACCTTGCTCGTCTTTTAGCATTTGGTATTTAATACCACTTGCAATTTCTGCACTTAGCTCTTTGTCTTCAGCATCAAGATTATAATATAAATTAAGCGGTATAGAATGATCTTGTAAAAAATCAAGTAAAGTTTTGCCATTTTCCCAAGAAAGTTCTTCGATACTTGAAATAGCAAAAAGTTTCATTGAAATAAGTAAAGTTATGAAAATTTTTTTCATGATATTTTAAGCCTTCTAAAATTTAAACATAAATTTGTATTTTACTTAATTTTTCTTACAATTTTGTAAGGAAAAAACAATATAATTTAATTTTTAGACATTTTTAAGGAGTATAAATTGTCAAGAATTATTTTATTGCTTTGTTGTTTTTTAGCATTTTTACAAGCTAAAAATTTTGATTTGATACAGACAAAACTTGAAAAAGTTGATGATATTTACGGCTATGTCAAAGATGATCCTAGAATTTTATTATATTCAAGCGGTATTGTAGTGCATGAGATTGATACGCAAAAATCTATCATTGCAAGAGTTAGTGTGATCGGGCGTGAAAATGGTTATGTTAAATTACAGTTTAAAGTTTTTGACATGCTAGCTCAAGATGCTATGCCTTTGCCAAATGTGTTACCGCAAGTTGGCGATAAGATTGTTTTAAATTATTTATATGATAGAGCTTTGATTATTGCTCCTGATAAAAGTGTATATGATTTTGTAGCACATAAAATGAATGGAATTTATTTTGTTCATCCTGATTTGTTTGGCGCGCACATGATACAAGAATACCGCCAAACACCAAGAAGATCAGATTTTAGATCTTTTTGTTCTAAAAATGCAGTTGGGCTTTTGGTGGTGGCTTTAGAAAAAAGAGCTGAAGTAGTTGATTGTCAAGATTTTGGCAAGATTGAAGAATTTAGCATTCCACCGGCAAAAAGTTTGCAGATACCATTTTACTCAAGAATCACAGGCTACAAAAGCGATATTTTTAGTTTAAATGATGAGGCAATTGGAAATTATTATATATATTATGAAAAATTGATTAGCTTAACTAGAGAAAAATAATGCAAGAAATTCACCAAAAATTTTTTCAAGATCTTTTAGGAGTTGAAAACGCACACTTTGACCCTATTCATAAAAGAGCGTATAGTTATGATGCTACCAAAAAACATTATTTGCCTGATGGGGTGCTTTTTCCAAGAGATGAAAATGATATCAGTCAAATTTTAAAATATTGTAATGAAAATAAAATCATAGTGATCCCTAGGGGTTCAGGTAGTGGTTTTACCGGTGGAAGCTTGGCTATTAATGGTGGAGTAGTGCTAAGTTTTGAAAAGCATATGAACAAAATTTTAGAAATTGATCTTGAAAATTTAGTCGCAGTAGTGCAACCTGGTGTGATTAATATGGCTTTGCAGGAAAAAGCAAAAGAATACGGTTTATTTTATCCACCTGATCCTGCGAGCATGGAATATTCTTCTTTAGGGGGAAATGTAAGTGAAAATGCAGGCGGTATGAGGGCTGCTAAGTATGGTATCACCAAAGATTATGTAATGGCTTTAAGGGCGGTTTTACCTAATGGAGAAATTATTAGAGCGGGCAAAAAAACCATAAAAGATGTGGCAGGATATAATCTTGCTGGAATTTTAATCGCAAGTGAAGGTTCTTTGGCTGTACTTAGTGAGATTACTTTGAAGTTAGTCGCTTTGCCAAAATTTAAAAAAACCGCAATGGGAATTTTTAATAGCATTGATGAAGCTATGAATGCGGTTTATAAAACTTTAGCTAAAGGCGTTACACCTGTTTCTATGGAATTTTTAGATCAACTTAGTATACAAGCATTAGAGCAAAAATTTCAAAAAGGCTTGCCAATGGATGCGGGTGCGATTTTGATTGCTGATGTAGATGGTAATGTGGAAGAAGCCATAGAAGCAGATCTTAAAATCCTACAAGAAAGTTTTTATGAGTCAGGTGTAAGAGAATTTAAAATAGCGAAAAATGAGCAAGAAGCAGCTGATATTTGGTTTGCTAGAAGAAACTGTTCTCAAAGTATAGCAATGTATGGCAATTTAAAGCTTAATGAAGATATTACAGTGCCGCGTTCAAAGCTACCAGAGCTTTTAAAAGGTATAAGCGAAATTTCAAAAAAATATGGTTTTAAAATTCCTTGTTTTGGGCATACTGGTGATGGAAATGTGCATACAAATGTTATGGTGAGTGATAAAAACAATCCTGAATTAGTTAAAAAAGGCTATGAAGCTGTGGAGGAAGTTTTTAAGCTTACGGTTTCTTTGGGTGGGACTTTAAGTGGAGAGCATGGCATAGGAATTTCAAAAGCTCCTTTTATGAAGCTAGCTTTTAATGAAGCTGAAATGGAGCTAATGAGAAATATCAAAAAGGCATTTGATCCAAATAATATACTTAATCCTTTTAAAATGGGACTTTGATGACTTTTAAAAACATAATCAAAATTCTTTTTGCACTAAGAGATAAAGAAATTTTAAATTATGCAGCAGCTTTAAGTTTTTATACGATTTTGTCGTTAATACCACTTTTATTTTTATGCTTTTGGGTTTTTACGCAAATTCCGAGTTTTGAAATTTATCAAGAAAAAATTAAAAATTTAATTTTCACTTTTTTGATTCCAACACAGCAAGATTTGATTACACAATACATCAACACTTTTTTAAAAAATAGTGTCAATTTAGGGCTGATCGGGCTTTTGGCTATGGCATTGACTTCGTTGGCATTTTTTTCAGGTTATGATTATGTGATCAACAAGCTTTTGCAAGAAGATTCAAAAAGTCTTTGGCATAGTATTAGTTCTTATTGGACTTTGGCAACTTTAACTCCACTTGGGCTTGGAGTGAGTTTTTATATCTCAGGTTTTATACAACAAACTTTAGATGAATTTAATATTGCTTTGAATTTTTTTGAAGTATTGCCTTATGTGATTATCTGGGCTTTATTTTTTGTATCTTATTCAAGTTCGGTTAGCAAGAAAGGGGATTTAAAAGCTTTACTTGTTAGCTCTTTTGGTGCTTCTGTGATTTGGTATATTTCTAAAATGGTATTTGTTTATTATGCGGTGTATAATAAGACTTATTTAAATGTGTATGGTTCTTTCTCGGTGATTTTATTTTTCTTTTTGTGGATTTATATTTCTTGGATTATTTATCTTTTAGGCTTGAAAACATATTTGTTTTTAAATCAAGAAAACAAAGGGAATAAACCCAAGAGAAACTACAAAAAGAGCTAGGTATCTAGAAAAAATACTCATTAAGGATAAAACCAAATAGACTATATAATAAGTCGATGAAATAGGAAAATTGACACTAGGCATTTTAAATTCAAAAAAATACAACAACAATATATCTAGCAAATTCCCATAAGAGAAAACATGTAAAAGTAAACTAAGTGGATAAAAAACAATAAAAGCCAAGCTAAGTGGTATGGCTAAAAACTGCTGAAAACTCAACAAAGGAAAGAAATACAATACAGGGATAATCATAGCAAGAAAGGTCCAAATATTAATTAAAACAGCATGAGTAAAGTTTGAAAAATAACTTTTAAAATGATGAAAATATAAATAAATATAAAAAACACCTAAAATAGAAAATAAAAATCCTATACTAAAAAGTAGTTTTGGAAAGATACTCACACAAAACGCCACACTTAAAAACAAAAATTTAAAGCTTAGTATTTTGATATGTTTGCTATAAAGATAAAAGGCAAAAAGACTCATAAGCAAAGCTCTTATATAAGAAGGGCTAAAGTCGATTAAAAAAGCATATAAAAATAAAAGTGAAAAAGCAATAATGCTAAGATCAAGTTTTAAGCTTCTGTAAGGAAAATACCGCTTGTGAAAAAAAGCATACAGCGGAGCAAGAATGAAAAAACAAAATCCAAATAACAACCCTAAATGGTATCCACTAATTGCAATTAAATGAGCAATATTGTAAAAATTCACATCATTTCTAAGTTCATTTGATATGCCTTTGGCAAAAAATAAAGCCCCATAGAATTCTTTAATTTTTTCATTTGTATGTTGATGGAGAAAATACTCCACAATAGCTTTTTCTTTTTTGTTTTGACTTTTAATCCAACCATAACTTGGCGCAAAAAAACTTTTACTTAGATACTCTTTGAAGCTGATATTTTTGGTAATAATTCTAAGATGAATCGTATCGTTTTGACTTAGGTTAAGATCCTTAAAACTTGTGGTGTAAAAAATAAATTCCGAATTTTTAAGTTTTATTACATGGTATTTTTTACCTTTTTTGTTGCTTTTTGGGTAGTAAGATAAAACAGTGTTGTCTTTTAATAGCAAATGCTTACTAAGTTTAAAATTTTGATATTTTTTATACTCATAAATAAGATTTAGACTAAAAATGATCAAAAAACACGATAATAAAATCAAAAATTCTCTATAAGGGTGTTTTATAGAGAACTGAAAAATCATTTTTTCTTAGAAAAACGTGATAAATATAACCATATAATAAAAATTAAAGTGATTATAAAAGCAGGTGCGATATAAGGATAGTTTGAAAATACTTCAAAAGCTTCTTTTAAAGTGTTACCAAAAATAAAACCAGCATATCCTAAAGCGATAGCCCAAATTAAACTTGCTAAAGTATTGATGATGAAAAATCTTATAAAACTAAATTTACAAAGTCCCGCCGCGATAGGAATGATGGTTTTTACCCCATAGATAAATTTTTGCACCACTAAGAGTATATCACCGTATTTTTTGATTTTCATCATGGCTAGGGCTATTTTTCTTCGGTGATTTTTAAAATAAGGCATAATATCTTTTTTATAATATTTACCTAAAATAAAAAGCAAGGTCGAACCTATGGTATTAGCTAAGAAAGCTAAAAAAATACACCAGTGTAAATCAAGCTTAGTAGAGCTTGCACAAAGTACACCTGCAGCAAGTATGGCCACCATACCGCCGCCAAATGAATAAAAAAATAAAATCAAATAGCCATAAGTGCTAAGATTATTTATCATTTCTTGCATGAGTGGCCTTATTTTGCAAAATCAATAGCTCTAAGTTCTCTGATGACATTGACTTTAATTTCACCAGGATATTGTACTTTTTCTTCGATTTCTTGGGCGATTTCTTTTGCTAAAAGTACAGACTCATCATCATTGACTAATTTGGCATTTACGATAACTCTAATTTCTCTACCGGCATTGATCGCATAAGCTTTTTTAACACCTTCTTTGCTTTTTGCTATATCTTCAAGTTCGCTTACTCTTTTTAAGAATGCTTCAAGTACTTCACGTCTTGCACCAGGACGCGCAGCGCTTAATGTGTCAGCTGTGCAAACTGCGGCAGATTCTATACTCGTTGCTTCTTCGTGTCCATGGTGGGCATAAATAGCATTGATAACTACAGGGTGCTCTTTATATCTTTTGCAAAGTTCAGCTCCTAAATCCACATGCGAGCCTTCAAATTCATGGGTTAATGCTTTGCCAATATCATGTAAAATTCCCGCTCTTCTTGCTAGTTTTTCATCTCCACCGCATTCTGCAGCTATGATTCCTGCTAAGTGTGCTACTTCTAAAGAATGTGCTAGCGCATTTTGTCCATAACTTGCTCTATATCTTAGTTTTCCTATTAGTTTTACAATTTCAGGGTGAATTTGATTTAAACCTAGATCCATTACGATAGTTTGACCTTCTTCTAAAATACTATCATCAAATTCTTTACAAACTTTTTCATGAATTTCTTCTATTTTTGCAGGTTGTATTCTTCCATCTTCTACTAAAAGTTCAATCACCTTTGTAGCTATGGCGCGTCTATAGAGATTAAAACAGCTTACAATAATCGCTCCTGGTGTATCATCGATGATGATATCAACTCCTAAAACCATTTCTAATGTTTTGACATTACGGCCTTCTTTACCTATAATACGCCCTTTTAGCTCATCGTTTTTAATATTAACCACATTGATCAGTCTTTCAGCGGCAAATTCTCCTGCAAATCTTGAAGTAGCTTGTGCTAGAATGAAATTAGCTCTTCTTTTAGATTCATTTCTTGCTTCTTCTTCGTGTTTTCTTACAATATGCGCGATTTCAGCTCTTGAATTTTCTTCAACCTTTTGTAAGACTATAGCTCTTGCTTCTTCTTGTGTAAGACCTGCTGAGTGTTCAAGAATTTTTAGCACCTCATTGAGTTTTGCTTCGTAGTTACGTTTTAAATTATCGTTTTCTTCATGCAATGCTTTGATGACTTGTTGTTCTTTGATGAGTTTGTTTTTATTTTCTTCGTGAAGTTTTTCTTGATAGTGTAAACTTTGTTCTTTTTTGTGTAACTCTTCTAACTTTAACGAATGTTCTTTTTGCAGTTTTTGAATTTTTTCATCGAATTTTTTCTTAGCGGCAAATTCAGCTTCAGCTACTGAATTTTTAGCATCTTTAAGCGTAAGCTCGGCTTCGTATTCTATGGCTTTTGCTTTTGCTTTTGCTTGTTCTAAAAAGATGTTGAAATTTGCATCGTTAATCTTTTTAGCGACTACATACCCAATCCCTCCGCCTATAAAAACGGCTATTAATGCTACTAATATTTCTATCATGATTTTTAACTTTCCTAAAATATTTTTTATAAGGGTTTATATAAAAATTTCCTTTTACATCGTGTTCTTGGCTAAAAGCTTTTTCGCCCTTTGCGTTTAACATTTGTGTAAAAATCACCAAGGGTTTTTGATAAGAAATAGATTCAAAAAATCTATCGTAAAAGCCTTGACCATGACCAATTCTTCCTAAATTTGCATCTACTCCTATAACAGGAATAATCGCAACATCAATGCGAGTTTGCAAAAAAGAATCTTTTGGCTCATATACCCCAAAACTCTTTTTATCAAGAGTTAATCTTAATTTTACTACCTTTAAACTTTTATCTTGCATAAATGGAACGAAAATTTGATATTTTTTTGCTAAAAGATGTCTGAATTTATAAAGATTGATTTCGTATTTTAAAGGGATGTAAAGAAGTATATTTTTGCAGGTTTTATGCTTTTGTAGAATTTTTTTCACTTCTAAAAATACAGAAAAATCTCTTTTGTATTGGTATTTTAGTCTTAATTTCATTCTAGATTTTTGTTTTATCCTAAAATTATTTTTTATCAAGGCTATCCTTAAGTTTTTTAACTTTTTATGTTATACTTTTAAGCTTAAAAAATCATAAGGATAGGACTTGAAGATTAAAATTTTACTAGCAATTTTTGCTATGATTTTTTTTACATCATGCTCTAAAGAGAATGAAAACTCAAGTAGTGAAAACACTGAAATAGCAAGTTTGAATCAAAGCGAAAATACGGACTTTACTTTAAAATTTTTAGATGGTAGAAAAATGTATATTAAATACCACGAACAAGACTTTAAATTTGATGATACTGCCAAAGCTAAGTTGTTTTTGTTTTTTACAACATGGTGTGCACCTTGTAAGGCAGAAATTCCACATTTAAACAAGTTGCATCAAAAATACCAAGATCGCTTCGAAGTTATAGCGCTTTCTTTGGAAGAAAATAAAGAAAAAGAATTGTTAGAATTTATACAAGCAGAGAAAATGATTTTTCCTGTAGCCATAGGAGAGAGCAATTTTGCTTTTTCTAAGATACTAAGTGTTAGTGCTGTGCCAACAATGGTTTTGTTTAATGCAAAAGGCGAGAAGATTAAAGAGTATTTAGGGTTAATTCCTGAAGAAATGTTAGATATAGATATACAAAAAGCGATAATGTAATGTTGGGATTTTTAAAAAATGGTTTAAAAAAAACCTTAGAAAGTATTCATTTAGTTAAGGCCTCTAATAAGCTTGTTACTAAAGACTTGTTAGAAGAAATGCTTTTAGAAGCTGATGTGGCATATGAGATAGTTGAAGAAATTATTTACTACCTTCCTCCAAGCGATGAGGTTAAAAAAGCCGACTTAGAACGCGTTATGGGGACTTATTTTATCTATGATAAGCCAGAGCTTGCTAATGCTAAGCCTTTTGTGGATTTAATTTTAGGCGTAAATGGTGTAGGTAAAACTACAAGTATTGCCAAAATGGCACATTTGCATAAGGAAAATGGCGAAAAAGTTATATTAGGAGCTTGCGATACTTTTAGAGCAGGGGCAATCGAACAGCTGAAATTATGGGCGCAAAAGTTAGATATGGATATCATAGCTACTTCGCAAGGACATGATCCTTCAGCAGTTGCATATGATGCTATTTCTAAAGGCTTATCTAAAAATTATGATAGAGTTATTTTAGATACTGCAGGACGCTTGCAAAATCAAAAAAATCTTGCTAATGAACTTGAAAAAATTGTTCGAATTAGCGACAAAGCTATGCAAGGGGCGCCTCATAGAAAAATTCTTGTGCTTGATGGTACTCAAGGTGTAGCTGGAATTTTGCAAGCAAAAGCTTTTAATGATTTAGTTAAGCTTGATGGAGTGGTGATTACCAAGCTTGATGGAACGGCTAAAGGTGGGGCTTTGTTTAGTATAGCAAGAGAGCTTGAACTTCCTATTTTGTATGTAGGAGTAGGGGAGAAAATGCAAGATTTGTGTGAGTTTAGTGTTAAAGATTATTTGGACGCTATATTGGAGCCAATTTTTAAATGAACGTGTTATTGAAAAATTTGTCCGCATTAAATAATCCTTATTTGTTTAATAAATTAAAAGATGTAAAAATAAACAAATTTCAAAAAATAGAAAATGGGGGGGGGTGTATAGAGTTAAATTTTTTAAATATGCAAATCAATACTCCAATTTATCAAAATCCAAATTTACATTTGCAAGAAAAAATTTCTTTTTATAATGATAAATATCTTTTATATCCTATTTTATACTTTTATGGTTTTGGTAATGGAATTTTATATAAAAGTTTATTACAAAATCATCATTTAAAACATGTTGTTGTTTTTGAAGATGAACTTGAAATTTTATATTTAGCCTTTAAATTTATAGATTTTTCACAAGAATTAAAAGAACAAAGACTTATAATTTTAAAATAGTGATATTTCTGAGCTAGATTTAATGAATTTTTTTCAAACTCCCCCATTTTTTAATTTTTTAAGACTTTATGATTTGCATTTGCATAGTGAATATTATGAAATATACCATGAAAAGATATTAAATTTAAATGAAAAAATTATCAATATTATAAGAAATGTGATTTTTTATCAGGGTAATGATATAAAAGATGCTTTACAGGGTTTGGGGCAATATATTTATAACTTTTCAAATATGGTAGAAAATCCTCCTCTGAAAAATTTATGGCTTATGCGAAATAAAAAAGTAAAATCAGCTATTATAGTTTCTACTGGACCATCTTTGAGTAAGCAACTTCCACTGCTTAAGCAATATCAAGATAGGTTTAGTATTTTTTGCGTAGATAGCGCATATTCCATTTTGGCAAAAAATAATATCAAGCCTGATTATGTTTTAATGAGCGAAAGAACAGAAATAACTTCAAAATTAATAGAAAAAAATTACGAAAATATAGATAAAGATACTGTGTTTATTTTGTTGTCTTTAGTCCATCCTTTATCGATTGAATATTTAGAAAACACCAATAGGAAATTTTTGTTAATCCCATATCCTACTACATTTTTTGATAAATTAAATTTGCTTGATTTTGGAAAATCTCCATCAGGTGGAACTGTTGCTTACAATGCTTTACAGTTGGCGTGTGATTTTGGTCATAAAAATATCATTTTTATAGGACAAGATTTAGCATATGATAAAGAAGGAAATTCGCATCCAGAAGATTATGTTTACGGCGCGCGTTATGAAAGTAATGTAGAAAGAAAACTATGTGTAGCTTATAATGGAAAAGGTGAGGTTTACACCCACAGTATTTGGAATGTATTTAGACTTACTATACAAAATTATATAGCTCAAAAAAAGGTTTTAATTTTTATAATGCTACAGAAGGTGGTGCTAGAATAGAAGGAACTATAGAAAAACCATTTAAAGAATGCTGCGAAGAGTTTTTAGATGAAAATTTAACAAAGCCTTTTGAAAAACCATCGGCATTAGAAGAAAATATTCAAGATGATTTGCTATTGCAAAGTTATAAGATAATTAATGATAACTTAGAGTTTTGCAATCGATTTATTAAAGAATTTGAGTGCTATTTTGAAAATTTGATTCAAGCAGAAAGTAAAATTCAAAATTTAACAGCATTTAAAGATAAAAAAGAATTAATAATTAAAAGTATAAATGATTTAGATATTTATAAAACAAAGCTTGATGAATATTGTAAAACTTTTTTATATGAATTCGTTAGACCTTTTTTGCAGCAATTTGAGTTTAATTTGGCAAGAATTTATGTTTTAAATCCTAAAAACGAAGAAGAATGGCTTAGTAAAATATAACATGGATTAAAGATCATACGTTTTTATTTGAAGTTTTAATAGCAAATATTAAATTATTAAAAGTAGAGATTGAAAATAATATTAATCCTTTAAAAGAAGAGCTTACAAAAAGAAATTTAAAAGCTAATTAATATATAATTTTTTAAAAATTAGGTGATTAAATGGCTAAAAAACATATTTTATTTGAATGTCAAGCTTGTGGAAATCAACAGAGTAAATGGCTTGGAAAATGTCCTGAATGTGGGTCATGGGATAGTTTTGTTGAGTTAAAGCAAGAACAAATTAAAGTTTTAAAAGAACTAAACTCACTTTCAAATACTCCAAGTTCTGCTGTATGTATTAACGATGTTGTGGCAGAAAATTTTACGCGTATAAGTACTGATGATAATGAGCTTGATTTGGTTTTAGGCGGTGGGCTTGTTGTGGGCTCTTTGGTATTGATAGGAGGTTCCCCAGGAGTTGGAAAATCTACGCTTTTGCTAAAGATTGCTTCAAATCTAGCCAAAGGTGGCAAAAAAGTACTTTATGTAAGTGGTGAAGAGAGTAAGTCGCAAATTAAATTACGTGCAGATCGCTTGAATGCAAATTGTGAAAATTTATTTTTGCTCACAGAGCTTTGTTTGGAAGATATTTTGAGTGAGCTTTCTAAAAAAGACTATGAAATTTTGATTATTGATTCTATACAAACTTTATATTCTAACAAAATCACTTCAGCTGCGGGTAGCATTACCCAGGTGAGAGAGATTACTTTTGAGTTGATGCGTTATTCTAAGGCAAATAATATTAGTACTTTTATCATAGGGCATATTACCAAAGATGGGGCGATAGCAGGACCTAGAATTTTAGAACACATGGTAGATGTAGTGCTTTATTTTGAAGGTGATGCTAATAAAGAAATAAGAATTTTAAGAGGTTTTAAAAATCGTTTTGGGAATATTGCTGAAGTTGGTATTTTTGAAATGACCTCAAAGGGTTTAATTAGCGCCAAAGATATAGCTAATCGATTTTTTACTCGTGGCAAGGCAGTAAGTGGTAGTGCTTTAAGTGTGGTAATGGAGGGCAGTAGAGCTTTGGTGTTAGAAATTCAGGCCTTAGTTTGTGAAAGTGCTTACCCAAAACGTAGTGCAACAGGCTATGAAAAAAATCGTTTGGATATGCTTATAGCTTTGCTTGAGAGAAAGCTTGAAATTCCTTTAGGACATTATGATGTTTTTATTAATGTAAGTGGTGGGGTAAAAATCAGCGAAACTGCAGCTGATCTAGCGGTAGTTGCAGCGATTATTTCTAGTTTTAAAAACCGTCCTTTAAGTAAAGATAGTGTTTTTATAGGAGAGCTTAGCTTAAATGGCGAAATCAAAGAAGTATTTTCACTTGATGTGCGTTTAAAAGAAGCAAAAATGCAAAAATTTAAAAATGCCATAGTACCAGTTAAGCCTATGGAGGAACCAGGTTTAAAATGTTTTATAGCCAAAGAATTACGTGAGGTTTTAGAATGGATGTAAAATTTGATGTGATTGTTATAGGCTCAGGGCTTGGTGGTTTAAGTGCGGGTGCTTTTTTGGCTAAAAATGGCAAAAAAGTTTTGGTTTTAGAGCAGCATTCTTTAATCGGTGGTTGTGCTACTTGCTTTAAAAGAAAAGGTGCTTTGATAGATGCGGGATTACATGAAATGGATCTAGGTGAAGCTGCAACCGATATGAAGCATTTGGTTTTTGAGAAGCTTGGCATAAAGGATAAAATTGAAATTTTGTCTTTGCCAAATGCATGGAGTATCAAAAGTAAAAACTATAATCTAACCTTACCACATGGCATAGAAAAGGTAAAAGAGACTTTAAAACAAGAATTTCCACAAGAACACAAAGGTATTGATAAGTATTTTAAAGCTATAAAGATGCAAGCTTATGCCATTCGAAGATTTCCTTGGGATTTAAAGCTAAATGAGTTGTTATTATTTCCTTTTACAACTTCTTGGATATTTTTAAAAAACCAAATTTTAAATAAAAAAGTATATGATGTTTTAAATGCATATATTAAAAATGATAAGTTAAAAAAGATCCTGAATGCAAATTTGAGTTATTATCATCATGATAGTAAAGAATTTATCTTTTCTTATCATGCTATTGCGCAAAAGCACTATTATGATAGTGGGGTTTATATTAAAGGCGGTTCACAGGCTTTAAGTGATGCTTTAGCTGAAGTTATCAAAGAAAACCAAGGGCAGGTTTTAGCCAAGGCTGAAGTGGTAAAAATACTCACGCAAGATCATAAGGCATGCGGAGTAGAATATACTCATAAAAATGAAACTCACACGGTTTATGCGCAAAAAATTATTGCAAATTGCGATCCTTTGATTGTTTATAAAGATTTATTGAAAGATTTAAACTTAGATCATGAAATCAAAGCAATTGAATCTAAAAAACGCGCTAGCTCTTTGGTAAGCGCTTATTTTATTTATGATAAGAATATTTCTGAAATTTATAAAAACATGGATTATTGTAATTTTGTTTTTGATGAGGAATTTTTAAATAGCTCTTATGAAAATACCAATATCCTAGCACTTCACTTTAAGCAAAGACCAATGGCATTTATTAATTATTCTAAAATAGATAGTGGTTTATCAGAAAAATACTATATAGGTGTTGTGGCTTTTAGTTCAAATTATGATGAATGGGATCTTGATAAAGAAACTTATAAAAATAAAAAAGAAGAGGTGTTGAATTCTATTATTCAAAGATTAGATGAAATTTTTCCAAATTTAAGTTCGCATCTAATCCACAAAGAATTAGCTACTCCAAAAACTATACAAAGATATACTAAAGCTTATAAAGGCACGATTTATGGTTTTTCACAAGATCAAGAAGGTGCTAAAAATAGACTGCATTATAAAAGTAAAAGCATAGAAAATTTGTATTTTGCAAATTCTTTTATTTTTCCTGGAGGCGGTTTTACGGGTGCGATTTTGGGTGGATATTTTTGTGCGAATAAAATGAATTTTCATTAAAATATAAGCAATTTTTTTTTATAATATTAGCTTTGAAATAATTATTCTGCTAAGGATTTTTAATGAAGGATTTATTTTTATTTAGTTCTTTTATAGATTCTAGTCACACTTTTGCTTACTTTTTTCATTTGGCTATAGTAGTTGTGATTTCTTTGGTTTTAGCAAAACTTGCTACAAGATCTATGCAAATTGTTCCAAGAGGAAGTCAAAATTTAGCTGAAGCCTATATGGAAGGTATTTTAAGTATGGGTAGAGACACCATGGGTAGCGATGAAGCTGCAAGAAAGTATTTGCCATTAGTTGCAACCATAGGTTTTATCGTATTTTTTAGCAATATCATCGGGATTATACCAGGTTTTGAAGCTCCAAGTGCTAGTTTGAATTTTAGTGCTTCTTTGGCGATTATTGTATTTGTGTATTATCACTTTGAAGGAATTAGAGTGCAAGGATTTTTTAAATATTTTGCTCACTTTATGGGGCCTGTAAAAATTTTAGCACCTTTAATGTTTCCTATTGAGGTTGTTTCCCACTTTTCAAGAGTTATTTCATTATCATTCCGTTTGTTTGGTAATATCAAAGGAGATGATTTATTCTTAGCAGTTATTTTAGCTCTTGTACCTTGGGTTGCGCCATTGCCAGCTTACATGTTGCTTACTTTTATGGCATTTTTGCAATCATTTATTTTTATGATTTTAACTTACGTTTATCTTGCGGGCGCCACTGTAGTTGATGAACATCATTAATATATGAAAAAGCAAAATAATTTTGCTTTTTCATTTTTTGTATACTTCTTTTATTCTTTTTTAAACTCTTTTTGAAATAAAAAACGCTAAAATAAATAAAAAAATTAAGGAAAAATTTAATGTTTGAAGTTGTTATAGGACTTGAAGTTCATGCACAATTAAATACAAAAACAAAAATCTTTTGCTCATGTGCAACTTCTTTTGGAGAAAAATCAAATACAAATGTATGTCCGACATGTTTAGCTTTACCAGGTGCTTTGCCTGTGTTAAATCAAGAAGCAGTAAAAAAGGCTATTGCATTTGGCAAAGCAGTTAATGCAACAATCAACAAAAAAAGTATTTTTAATAGAAAAAATTATTTTTATCCCGACTTGCCAAAAGCTTATCAAATTTCACAATTTGACATACCTATAGTGGAAAATGGTGAGTTATTGATCAATGTAAATGGAGAAAATAAGCGCATAGGTATCACAAGAGCGCATTTAGAAGAAGATGCGGGAAAAAATATACACGAGAATAATTTTTCAAAAGTTGATTTAAATAGAGCGGGAACACCTTTGCTTGAAATTGTTAGTGAACCTGAACTTAGAAGTTCTGATGAGGCAGTGACTTACTTAAAAAAACTACATTCTATTATAAGATTTTTAGATATTTCAGATGCAAATATGCAAGAGGGTAGTTTTCGATGTGATGCAAATGTAAGTATTCGTCCAAAGGGAGATGATAAACTTTACACTAGAGTTGAAATTAAAAATTTAAATTCCTTCCGTTTTATCCAAAAAGCAATTGAATATGAAGTAAAACGCCAAAGTGAAGCGTGGGAGGATGGAAAATATGAACAAGAGGTTGTACAGGAAACAAGATTATTTGATACGGTTAATTTAGTAACTAGAAGCATGAGAGGTAAAGAAGATTCAGCAGAATATAGATATTTCCCTGATCCTGATCTTTTGCCAGTTATCTTAGAAGATGACATGCTAAATCAAGATATACCAGAACTTCCTGATGAAAAAAAAGCTAGATTTACAAGTGAATTAGGTATCAAAGAAAGTGATAGTGAAGTGATTGTATCTTCGTTGGAGCTTTGTAGATATTTTGAGTATTTAATTGATCAAAAATTAAATCCAAAATTATGTGTTACTTGGCTTACAACTGAACTAATGGGGCTTTTAAAAGGCGAATTGACTATAGAAAACTCGCCTATAAAACAAGAAAAATTAGCTATTTTGATCAAGCGTATAGAAGAGGGTGTAATCAGCGCTAAAGCGGGTAAAGATATCTTAGCTTATGTGTTTGAAAATACAGAAGTTGAAATCGATGAAGCTATTGACAAGCTTGGTTTAAAACAAGTGAGTGATGATGGTGCGATTGAAAAGATCATTGATGAAATTTTAGCAAGTAATGAAGATAAGGTCGCTGAGTATAAAAGTGGTAAAGATAAACTTTTTGGCTTCTTTGTTGGTCAGGCGATGAAAGCAGGTAAGGGTGCATTTAATCCTGCTAAAGTGAATGAAATCTTAAAAGCAAAACTTGGTTAAAATGAAAATAGCAGTTGTTGGCGCAGGAAAATGGGGAAGTGCTTTATATGATGCATTGAGTGTTAAAAATGAATGCGTGATTACTTCATTTCATGAGAAGAATCTTCCTTATTTTGTCAACACGCAAAAGGCCATGGAGAGTGAGTATTTGGTTTTTGCTTTATATGCACAAGGAATACACGAGTGGCTAAAAAATCATTTTCAGGATTTAGGTCAAAAAATTCTAGTTGCTTCTAAGGGTATTGACTGTAAAAGCTTGAAATTTATGGATGAGGTTTTTTCTGAATTTGTGGGTAGCGATAGGCTTTGTTTTTTAAGTGGCCCATCATTTGCGAGTGAAGTTTTAGAAAAAAAACCTTGTGCTTTAGTGCTTAGTGGTAAAAATCAAGAGCTTTGTAATCAGTTTGCAAGCTTTTTTCCAGCTTATATTAAAACCTATACAAGTTTTGATGTCAAAGGTGCTGAAATTTGTGGAGCTTATAAAAATGTTTTAGCAATTGCAAGCGGAGTTTGTGATGGCTTAAATTTGGGCAATAACGCAAGAGCTTCTTTGGTGTCAAGAGGTTTGGTAGAAATGCACCGTTTTGGACAGTTTTTTAATGCTAAAGAAGAAACATTTTTAGGGCTTAGTGGTGCAGGAGATTTGTTTTTAACTGCTTCAAGTAATTTATCAAGAAATTACAGAGTAGGGTTTAATTTAGCTAAAAACAAAACAATTGATTTGATTTTAAAAGAACTTGGTGAGGTAGCTGAAGGAGTACAAACTGCTTATGCAATTCATTCTTTAGCTAAGCAACACCAAATTTATACTCCAATTGTCAATGAGGTGGTTTTAATGCTAGAAGGTAAAAATGCTTGGGAGTCTTTAAAAGACCTAATGGCATCTAAGGAGGAAGCACAATGATTATCAAAAATGCAAAAATATACGGCGAACAAGAATTGGATCTTAAAATAGAAAATGGCAAAATCACTCAAATTGAACAAAATTTGAATGGCGATGAGCAAATGATCGATGCTGAAGGTAAAACACTTTTGCCTTCTTTGATTGATTTAAATGTTGCCTTGCTTGATAATGAATTTAGTATTACAAAACTATATGAATTAGAAAAAGCATGTTTAAAAGGCGGAGTTGGGACTATTGTTTTAAAAGATAGTATGGAAGCAAATCTTCAAGGATATGCACTTTATTTTGACAAATTGCAATCACTCGATGTAAATATCTTACCTAGTGTTAATGTGTTAGATAAAGAAGCTAAAATGAAAAATATTGCTACCTTGGTTGATATGGGCGCAAAGGCTTTGGAGGTTTCAAGTACATTAGGAGCAAATTTTTTAAGACAAAGCATGCAGTATGCGCATATGAAAGAAGTGCCGGTTTTTTTAAAATGCTTTGACGAAAATTTTGATGATCATGGTGTAATGAATGATAGCCAAATGAGTTTTGAGCTTGGATTAATAGGGATTAGTGATATAGCCGAAACAAGTGAAGTTGCAAAAATGAAAGAATTGGTAGATTTTTATCAAAATAATGCTTGTTTTAGTGCATTAGGTGTTGTGAAATCTTTTGAGCTTTTGAAAGATCATCAAAGTGAAATTTCCATTCATCATTTAGCTAAAGATGAAAACGCATGCGAGTGTTTTAATACCCAAGCAAAAATTTTACCACCTTTAAGATCGAAAAATGAACTTTCATGTCTTATAAAAATGCTTCAAGATGGAAAAATTACCTTTTTAACTTCATTGCATACTCCTAGAACTAAAAAAGATTTGGCGTTTGATGAAGCAGATTTTGGAGTGGACGCTATAGCTGTATATATGAGTTTGTGTTATAGTTATTTGGTAAGGACAAATATTTTATCATGGAAAGAGCTTTGTGATCTAGCAAGCTATCATCAAGCACGATTTTTAGGTTTAAATAAAGGTAAGATAGCAGTAGGATATGATGCAGATTTAGTTATATTTGATGAAAGTGTTTCCTTTAAGGGTGAAGGTTTGTATCAAAATGATATTTTGCAAGGTAGAGTAGAAAAAAGTTTTATCGGCGGAAAAGTTTTTAGCGTTTAAGCTAAAAACTTTTATTTATTTTGCATAGCTTGGGCTACTTGAGCAGAGCTATTTCTAATTTTTTCCATGCATTCTCTAGCTTCTTTAGCTAAATCTACGCTTTGATTTACTCCGCTTAATCCATCTTTAATGCTTTGTACTACTTCAGCGGTTACATTTCTGATTGAATTAATTGTAGTGGTGATTTCACTAACTGAATGTCCAGTTCTTTCAGCTAGATTTCTAACTTCATCTGCAACCACAGCAAAGCCCCTGCCATGTTCTCCTGCTCTAGCAGCTTCTATAGCAGCATTTAATGCAAGCAAATTGGTTTGATCTGCAATATCACTAATAGTTTGAATGATATTTTTAATTTCTTCTGATTGCTCATTTAAAGATGAAACCAAATTGCTGCTATTATTCATCATGTCAGCAATATTTTGAATATTTTGAACAGTGTTTTCTATTACACTATCACCTTCTTGAGTTAGGTTATCATTTTGATCAGCAAGTTCACTGATAAGTTTGAGTTTTTCTTCATCTCTTACTACTTGCTCGGTGATATCTGTTGCAAATTTGATGACTTTATAGATTTCCCCATCATCGTTTTTGATAGGATTATAACTTGCTTCTAGGTGGATAAGTTTATTATTTTTACCATAGCGTATAAATTTTCCAGACTGGAATTTTCCACTTCTTAGTTCTTCCCAGAAGATGGTATATTCTTTTGAATTTCTAAATTTTTCTTCACAGAACATACTATGGTGTTTTCCTTTGATTTCACTTAGTGAATAACCCATGGTTTGAGTAAAATTGTCATTTGCGTTTAAAATTTCACCATAAGGATTAAATTCAATAATAGCCATAGAGCGGTTAGCAGCATCAATGGTATTTTTTAAATCTAACATTTCATAATGTCTTTGTGTGATATCGTTAGCAAATTTAATTACTTTGTAAACTTCGTTGTTTTGATTTAAAATAGGCAGATAGTTTGCTTCAAGGTAAATATCTTTACCGCCTTTTGCAATACGTCTAAAAAGACCATTTCTTGATTTTCCGTTTTTTAAATCTTTCCAAAAATCACTATAGCGTTGAGATTTTACAACTTCAGGTAAGCAAAACATACTATGATGTTTTCCTTTGATTTCATCTAAAGAGTAATTCATTGTCTTTAAAAAATTTTCATTTGCTTTGATGATGGTTCCATCTGTTTGGAATTCTATCATTGCCATTGTTTTGCTTATTGCATTAAGTATATCTTGAAAAGCTTGATTTGAATGCTCTAGTTGTGCAATTTGCTCATTAAATTTTTCTTGTTTGTAAACATAATTGCAAGTCCTTTCTTACATAGTATTATCTAATACCATTATATAACGTAATTTACAATAAATTATTGGTATATATTAGCTTTTTGTTAAATTAGAAAATTTATCTTGAAGTGTTATTCTTGTAGTTTCGTTGATTTGTTCAGCATTTTGAAGATATTTTTCATTGATGCTTTCTAGTTTTTTTAAAAAATCAAAAAGTGTTTCCTCCCATAAGATACTATCTTTTTTGCTTAAATTCATAGTCTGAATATGGTTAAGTTTTCTGCTCATATCACTTAGATTTTCCAAAAATTGATCTTTGGTATTCTCATCAATAAGTTGAAAATGATTGTGTAGTAAGTTATTTTTGATCTTTCTGATCTCTTCATTGATTTGATCACAAAATTCAGGATAAATATCGCTTTTAATGGGTTCAAGTAATTTTTTCTCATCAAGTTTTAGTGTGTAGTTTTTTATAGCAAAGAAAAGAACTAAAAAAGCTAATGCGCTGATTAAAAGATAAAAAGTCATTTTGTTTTGAATGTGTTCCTTAAAATATGGTGCGGTTAGCGAGATTTGAACTCGCACACGCTGAGCGCACCACCCCCTCAAGATGGCGTGTCTACCAGTTCCACCATAACCGCAAAAAGCCCAAATAGGGCTTTGAAAGTATTAAGCTGCTACCAACGCTTGGAATGGGTTAGCATAAAGAGCGATAAGCGCGATAACAAGTGCATAAATAACTTGAGCTTCGATCATCGCTAAAGCAATAAACATAGTTGTCATTAATTTTCCGCCAAGACCTGGGTTTCTAGCAGTACCTGCGATAGTTGCTGCTGCAGTGTTACCCATACCGATCGCTCCACCTAGTGCTGCAACACCAAGTCCTAGACCTGCTGCTAAGATAGAAAATGAAGCCAACCATTGGTTCATAGAACCTTCAGCTGCAAATGCAAAACCGCTTAAAGCTAACATTAAAAAAACGATTTTTTTCATGATTTTTCCTTAAAAATAATTTTAAATCCTTTCGGCTTGCGTATCCCTACTCGAGATTTTAAAAGCGTGATTATACTCCATTTTAGCTTTAAAATTATTGAAATTTATATTATTGTATCTATTTTAAAACAAATTAAAGTTTTTTTTGGCTACATTAAGCACTTTTATAGTTTTATAAAATTTAAGGTTATCTTTATGAATGAAAAATTTTCTAAAATAGGCTTTATTTTAGCTGTGGCAGGATCTGCTGTGGGATTAGGAAATGCTTGGAAATTTCCAACCTTAGTAGGACAAAATGGTGGTTCAGCATTTGTGCTTTTATATTTAGTTTTAACTTTGGCTGTTGGTTTTGTGATTTTTTTAGCAGAGCTAAGCATTGGTAAACTAAGTGAAAAAGACCCGGTTAATGCTTATTATACTCTAGCACCAAAACATAAAAGAGCGTGGTCGATAGTTGGTTTTTCTTTAATTGGTGCTATTTTGATTGTTTCTTTTTATAGTGTAATTATAGGTTGGATTGTTAAATATGCTTATTTTGGATTTTTTTCTTTGCCTAAAACTATAGAAGAAAGTGGAGCTGTTTTTGAAAACTTACTAAATCAAGATGTGGTATCGCAATTTGTATGTTTTACTTTTGTTTTTGCAGTGATTTTTTATGTAGTTTCAAAAGGTGTTAAGAGTGGTATAGAAAAACTGAATGTTTGGATGATGCCAAGTTTATTTATTTTGTTAATTTTAATGCTTGGTTATTCTTTTAGTATGGATGGTTTTTCTAAGGCAAGTGAATTTTTATTTGTGCCTGATTTTTCTAAACTTGGGGTTGGTGCTTTTTTAAGTGCTTTAGGGCTTGCTTGTTTTTCTTTATCTATAGGTGTGGGTTCGATTATAACTTATTCAGCAAGCTTACCTGATAAGACAAATTTTATTAGTAGCACGATTAATATTATTATCATTAATATCATCATTGGTTTAATGATGGGACTTATCGTATTTACTTTCATATTTGAATTTAATGGCAATCCATCACAGCAAGGCCCTGGTTTGATCTTTGTGTCCTTGATGAGTTTATTTTCTAATATTGATCCTATAAGTTTTTTACCTTTAGGAAATATTTTAGCCATAGCATTTTTTGTTGCATTGTTTTTTGCAGGTGTTACTTCGGCGGTTTCTATGATAGAGCCTTTGGCTTTTTATTTGATTAATTCTTATAATTTTACAAGAAAAAAAGCTTTGATTTTTATTGCTTTTGTTGTTTACATTTTGGGTAGTTTGTGTATATTATCGAATATTGAATGGAGTAAAGACTCATTAGAAATTTTTGGAAAAACTTTCTTTGATATCTTAGATTTTATCGCTTCTAATTTAATGATGCCTTTAGGTGGATTGTTTGGTGCTATATTTGTAGGATTTGTACTTAAAAAAGAAGTCTTACAAACACTGTTTTACCCATATATGAAAGGTATATTTTTTGAATGTTGGTATTTTTTTGTGAGATACATTTCTCCTTTAGCTGTGATTTTAATCATGGTAAAACAATTATTTTTTTAAGGTTAAAAGATGAATGAAAAATTTTCTAAAATAGGCTTTATTTTAGCCGTAGCAGGATCTGCTGTGGGGCTAGGAAATGCTTGGAAATTTCCAACTTTAGTTGGTAATAATGGTGGATCGGCTTTTGTTTTTGTGTATTTGCTTTTAACCTTATTAGTAGCTTTTGTGATTTTTTTAGCAGAGCTAAGCATTGGTAAACTAAGTGAAAAAGATCCGGTTAATGCTTATCATACTTTAGCGCCAAAGCATAAAAAGGCATGGTCTTATGCGGGTTTTTTTATGTTAGGTGCAATCATTTTAGTGTCTTTTTATAGCGTGGTGATAGGTTGGATAGCCAAGTATGCTTATCTTGGTTTTTTTGAACTTCCAAAAAATACTAGTGAAGCAGGTGTGGCTTTTGAAAACTTACTAAATCAAGATGTGGTATCGCAATTTGTATGTTTTACTTTTGTTTTTGCAGTGATTTTTTATGTAGTTTCAAAAGGTGTTAAGAGTGGTATAGAAAAACTGAATGTTTGGATGATGCCAAGTTTATTTATTTTGTTAATTTTAATGCTTGGTTACTCTTTTAGTATGGATGGTTTTTCTAAGGCAAGTGAATTTTTATTTGTGCCTGATTTTTCTAAATTAAGTGTTGATTCCATATTAGATGCGCTAGGTCTTGCATTTTTTAGCATGTCTTTAGGGGTATGTGTGATTTTAACTTATGCGGCAAGCTTGCCTGATAAGACAAATTTTATTAGTAGTGCTTTTAATATCATTATTATCAACACCATCATTGGTTTGATGATGGGGCTTATTGTGTTTACTTTTATTTTTGAATTTGGTGCTGATCCAACTCAACAGGGACCAGGGCTTATTTTCATATCATTAACTACGCTTTTTGCAAAGTTGGGATTTTTAGGAAATATTTTAGCCATAGCCTTTTTTATTGCGTTATTTTTTGCAGGAATCACCTCGGCTATTTCTATGATAGAGCCTTTCACTTTTTATCTAATAAACCGTTATCAAATTTCAAGAAAGAAAGCTTTGGTTTTTGTAGGTGTGATAGTGTATTTTCTTGGAAGTTTGTCTATACTTTCTTTTTATCATGTAAGTGCACCAAGTTTAAATTTCTTTGGAAAAAGTTTTTTTGATATTTTAGACTTTTTCATACAAAATTTACTCATGCCAATTTCTGCATTGATTACTGCATTTTTTGTGGGATTTGTGATTAAAAAAGAAGCTTTGCAAAAATTATTTCAGCCTTTTATGCGCGGTGTGTGTTTTGAAGTGTGGTATATCTTTTTAAGATATATTTCTCCTTTAGCAGTGATTTTAATCATGGCTAGACAGCTTTTATTCTAAGGCGTTAAAATGAATGATAAATTTTCTAAAATCGGCTTTATTTTAGCCGTAGCAGGTGGAGCTATAGGACTTGGAAATGCTTGGAAATTTCCAACCTTAGTAGGGCAAAATGGTGGTTTTGCATTTGTGCTTTTGTATTTGCTTTTAACAATTAGTGTGGGATTTTGCGTGTTTTTGGCTGAAATTGCCATGGGAAGATTAAGTCAAAGTGATCCTGTAAATGCCTATAAAAGCCTAGCAACCAAATACGCTCATAAGTGGAAATTCGCGGGATTTTTTATGCTTGGCGGAATTTTTGTACTTTCGTTTTATTTAGTGATCATGGGTTGGGTTTTAAAGTATATGGTTACTTCAGTTTATTATTTACCTAGTAATACTCAAGAAGCGAGTGCTTTGTTTGGTAATTTGATACAAAATAGCATCTTAGAAAGTAGTGTGTATTTTCTTATTGCGTTTTTTCTTACTTTATTTGTGGTTTCAAGAGGGGTAAAAAGTGGTATAGAAAAATTAAATATTTGGATTATGCCAAGTTTATTTATCATGCTTATTTTGATGCTAGTATATTGTTTTTTTCAAGATGGTTTTAAAGAAGCATTTGTGTATTTGTTTTATCCTGATTTTAGTAAATTAAGTTTAAATTCAGTATTGACAGCATTAGGACTTGCATTTTTTACCTTGTGTTTGGGTATAGGTTGCATTACAACTTATGCGGCGTCATTAAAAGATGATACTAATTTGATCACAAGTTCAATGGTGATTGTGCTTTTAAATATTCTCATTGGCTTGATGATGGGGCTTATTGTGTTTACTTTTATATTTAAATTTAATGCCAATCCAGCAGAAGGTGCGGGCTTAGTTTTTATTTCTCTAACAACACTGTTTTCCAATTTAGACAGTGTTTTGGGACATTTTTTGGCTTTTTATTTTTTCTTGGCTTTATTTTTTGCAGGAATTACCTCGGCTGTTTCCATGATAGAACCTTTTACTTTTTATCTTGTAAATGAGTATCAAATTTCAAGAAAGAAAGCCTTGATTTTTATAGGTTTGGTGGTTTTTGTTTTAGGAATGAGTTGTATTTTATCTTTTAGTGCAAGCTATGGAGCTAGTTTTAGCTTTTTTGGATTGAGCTTTTTTGATATTTTAGATAAGTTAACATCTAATTTTATGCTACCTTTGGGCGTGATTGCAAGTGCTATCTTTGTTGGCTTTTTTATGGATAAAGAAAAAATATATCACTTATTTTCTAAATTTATGAGTCGAAGGGTTTTTGAAGTGTGGTATTTCTTGTTAAGATTTATTGCTCCTTTATCAATTATTATCATTATGTTAAACCAAATTTTATAAATTTGTTTTTTAAGAAAGTAAAGTTATAATTGTATGGAGTAAAAAAAAGGAAATGTTATGGCTAAAAAATTAATCGATGTGATGGATACCACTTTTAGAGATGGTTTTCAATCTGTTTATGGCGCTAGAGTTTTAATGAATGACTTTTTTCCTGCTTTAGAAGCGGCCAAAGAAGCAGGAATTACGCATTTTGAATTTGGTGGTGGAGCTAGATTTCAGAGTTTATTTTTTTATTTAAATGAAAATGCTTTTGAAATGATGGATAAATTTAGAGCCATTGTTGGAAAAGATGCAAATTTACAAACTCTTGCAAGGGGTGTAAATACCGTAGCGCTAGATACAGGTAGCAAGGAAATTATTGACTTGCATGCAAAGATGTTTGCAAAACATGGCACAACTACTATAAGAAATTTTGATGCATTAAATGATGTAAATAATCTAAAATTTAGCGGAGAATGTATAGTTAAACATGGTTTAAAACATGAAATTACTATCACATTGATGGATCTTCCTCCTAAATGCAAAGGCGCACATGATGTACCTTTTTATGAGAAAATCTTAAAAGAAATTTTACAAGCTCAAATTCCTTTTGATAGTATATGTTTTAAAGATGCAAGTGGCACCTCTAATCCAAATAAAATTTATGAAGTTATAAAAATGGCTAGAAAAAACTTGCCTGAAAATACACATATAAGATTACATACTCACGAAACAGCAGGGGTAAGCGTGGCATGTTATTTAGCAGCCTTAGAAGCAGGTGCTGATGGGATAGATTTAGCAGCTGCGCCAGTGAGTGGTGGTACTTCTCAGCCAGATATCTTAACCATGCTACATGCATTAAAAGGTAGTAATTTTGATCTTGGTTTAGATGAGGAGAAAATTTTAAAATATGAAGATGTGTTAAAAGATTGCTTGAAAGATTATTTTTTACCACCAGAAGCAACAGCAGTTAATCCTTTAATACCTTTTTCTCCTATGCCAGGTGGAGCATTAACTGCCAATACTCAAATGATGAGAGATAATAATATCTTAGACAAATTCCCGCAAGTGATCAAGGCAATGCAAGAAGTAGTGGAAAAAGGTGGATATGGTACTTCGGTTACTCCTGTGTCGCAGTTTTATTTTCAGCAAGCTTTTAATAATGTTATGTTTGGTCCTTGGAAGAAAATCGCAGAAGGATATGGAAAAATGGTTTTAGGTTATTTTGGTAAAACTCCTGTTGCTCCAGATGCTGAAGTGATTAAACTTGCAAGCGAGCAGTTAAAATTAGAGCCTACAACAAAATTGGCTACAGATATCGCTGATGCTGATGAGAGTAAAAGCATAGCATATATTAAAAATATTTTAGAAAAAGAAAATTTAGAAACAAGCGAGGAAAATATTTTTATTGTTGCAGCTTGCAAAGAAAAGGGAATTGCCTTCTTAAAAGGTGAGGCGAAAGTAAATGTTAGAAAAAATAACAAACTAAAACCAAGTGTTATTAATGAAAATCAATTCACTGTTTCTGTTAATGGCAACAAATACCATGTTGAGGTAAGTCCAGGTTTTGATAGAGATGTAAATGTTAAAAGTGCTGTAAAAGTAAATACAGATAAGGCAGAAGTGAAAAAAACACAAGTAAATGACAATGCTAATGCAATCGTTGCAAGTATGAATGCAAATGTTTTTAAAATACTAGCAAAAGAAAATGATACTGTTAAGGTTGGTCAAGTAGTAGCAGTCCTTGAAGCAATGAAGATGGAAATTGAAATTACTGCAGGAAAAGATGGGGAGATCGCAGAAATTTTAGTAAATGCAGGTGAAAGTGTGAGCGAAGGTCAAGCTTTGATGACTTATAAATAAGGAGGCAAAATGAAAGGTTTAGAAAAATTAGGTTTAGAAAATATTGGGCAAATTTTTCATAACATCAGCTACGATGAGCTTTTAAAGCATGAAAAAAACAACCAAGAAGGTGTTTGTACTAAAAATGGCACCTTTAGTGTGGATACTGGAATTTTTACCGGAAGAAGTCCTAAGGATAAATATTTTGTAAAGCAAGACCCTTCACAAAAATATATTGCTTGGGGTAAGATTAATCAACCTATTAGCGAAGAGTTGTTTGAAAAGCTTTTAGCAAAAGCAAAAAAACAACTTAGCAACAGCGATATTTATATTCAAGATGTATTTTGCGGTGCTTCTTTGAAAAGCCGTAAAGCTGTGCGTTTTGTAACACAGATCGCTTGGCAAGCACATTTTGTAAAAAATATGTTTATTCGTCCAAAAGAAGAAGAACTTGCAGAATTTGAACCTGATTTTGTAGTATATAATGCATGCAAATGCGTGAATGAAGACTATGAAAAAGATGGTTTAAATTCAGAGGTTTTTGTGATATTTAATATAGAAAAAAATATCGCAGTAATTGGTGGAACTTGGTATGGTGGGGAAATGAAAAAAGGAATTTTTTCTATGATGAATTACTGGTTGCCACTAGAAAACAAGCTTCCTATGCATTGTAGTGCTAATGTTGGCGAAAAAGGTGATGTAGCGCTTTTCTTTGGACTTAGTGGTACAGGCAAAACTACACTTTCAACTGATCCAAAAAGAAAACTAATCGGAGATGATGAGCATGGTTGGGATGATGAGGGTGTGTTTAATTTTGAAGGAGGTTGTTATGCAAAATGTATTAACCTTGATCCTCAAAGTGAGCCAGAAATTTATGGAGCAATCAAACAAAATGCACTTTTGGAAAATGTAGTTTTAAGAGATGATTTAAGTGTTGATTTTAATGATGGATCAAAGACTGAAAATACTAGAGTTTCTTATCCGATAGAGCACATTTTAAATCATGAACCAAGCCTTAGCGCAGGACATCCAAACAATATCATTTTTCTTTCAGCTGATGCTTTTGGTGTTTTACCTCCAGTTAGTAAATTAAGCAAAGAACAAGCGATGTATTATTTCTTAAGCGGTTATACTGCCAAAGTTGCAGGAACTGAAAGAGGTATCACTGAACCAGTTGCGACTTTTTCAGCTTGTTTTGGCGAGGTATTTTTGCCATTACACCCAACTGTTTATGCAAAACTTTTAGGTGAAAAAATCAGCAAGTATAATGTTAATGTTTATTTAGTAAATACTGGTTGGAGCGGTGGAGCTTATGGCGTAGGTAAGAGAATGAGTATTAAAGCAACAAGAGCTTGTATTAATGCGATTTTAGATGGTAGTATTCAACAATGTGAATTTGAAAATTATGATTTATTTAATCTTGCAGTTCCAAAAGAATTAGCAGGTGTAGAAAGCAAGCTACTTAATCCTGTTAATACTTGGGAAGATAAAAAAGCTTATGAAGAGACAAAATTAAAGCTTGCAAAAATGTTTATAGAAAATTTCAAACGCTATGAAGATGTCAAAGAAGGAGCAGAGTTTAAGCTAGCTGGTCCTATGATCTAAAAAGAGTTTGACTCTTTTTAGAATAAAGATTCAGGGTTGATTTGAGCTTCTTTGTTTTTTGGAAGTTCAAATCCACCTAGCATGTGAAAATGCAAATGGAATACTTCTTGCCCGCTATTTTTACCACAATTAGTGATTAATCTATATCCGCTTTTGTCTAGTCCTAAGAGGGTAGCTAATTCTTGGATAAATTGTGTCATTTCTCCCATTAATTCAGGTCTTAATGCTTGAAAATTTTCAAAATGCTCCTTTGGAATGATTAAAATATGAATAGGCGCTTTGGGGTTGATATCATGAAAAGCCAAAAACTTTTCACTTTCTAAAACTTTATTGGCAGGAATTTTTCCTTCTACGATAAGTTCAAATACGGTTTTTTCTCTCATTTAACGATCCTTTTTTTATCATTTTTGCTAATTTTAAATAATTTTACATTAGAATGTTTAAAAAAAATTTAGTTGGAGCTAAAATTGCAAGATATGATAAGTAAAATTGCTTCTGCAAATACTTTAGCAGAACTTGAAAATATAAAAGTAAGTGTTTTAGGTAAAAAAGGTATCTTGACTTTGGAATTTGCAAAGTTAAAGGATTTGCAAGGTGAAGAAAAGAAAGAATTTGCTAATGGCTTAAATAAGGCAAGAGATGAATTTAACGAAGCTTACCAAGTAAAATTAAAAGAATTAGAAGAAAAAGCTTTAAATGAAAAAATGAAACAAGATGTACAGGATTTTAGTTTTTTTGATGAGACTTCAAATGCAGGTGCTTTACACCCAATCATGCAAACCATGGATAAAATCATAGAATATTTTACGGCTTTAAATTTCAGCATAGAAAAAGGGCCTTTGATTGAAGATGATTTTCATAATTTTGAAGCATTGAATTTACCTCAAAATCACCCTGCAAGAGATATGCAAGATACTTTTTATTTTGAAAACAAAACTTTGCTTAGATCGCAAACTTCTCCAGTGCAAATTAGAACAATGCTAGCACAACAACCACCTATTAGAATGATAGCACCAGGAGCGGTTTTTAGAAGAGATTTTGATATCACTCATACACCAATGTTTCATCAGGTTGAAGGACTTGTTGTAGAAGAGGGAGATAAAGTTAATTTTGCAAATTTAAAAGATATGCTTGAGCATTTTTTAAAACATATGTTTGGCGATGTAAAGGTGCGTTTTAGACCGAGCTTTTTTCCTTTTACAGAACCATCTGCTGAAGTAGATATTTCTTGTGTGTTTTGCAAGGGTTGTGGATGTAGAGTTTGTAAACACACAGGGTGGCTTGAAGTCCTAGGATGCGGTGTAGTAGATCCTAATGTTTATAAATTTGTAGGTTATAAAAATGTAAGCGGTTATGCTTTTGGTTTAGGGGTAGAGCGATTTGCTATGCTTTTACATAAAATTCCTGATTTGCGTTCTATGTTTGAAGGTGATTTAAGATTATTGGAGCAATTTAGATGATTATTAGTAGAAATTGGTTAAGTGAATGGATTGATTTAAGTGAGATATCAACACAAACTATAATAAATACTTTAAATTCTATAGGATTAGAAGTTGATAGCTTTAAAAGTGTGAAAGCTCCTGAAAAAGTTGTAGTGGGTAAGGTTTTAGAAAAAGTTAAACATGAAAATTCCGATAAATTAAATATCTGTAAAGTGGATGTTGGAAGTGAAGTTTTGCAAATTGTTTGCGGGGCTAAGAATGTTGATAAAGATCAGTTTGTTGCTGTATCTTTGGTAGGTGCGGTACTTCCTAGTGGACTCGAAATCAAACCTGCAAAACTTAGAGGAGTTGAATCAATGGGTATGATTTGCTCTTCTAGCGAACTTGGTTTTGGTAAAAGCAATGATGGTATTATGGTTTTAGATGAAAGCATGGGAGAGTTAGTTTTAGGAAAAGCTTTAAATACCTATGAACTTTTCAATGATGAAATAATTGAAATAGAACTTACGCCAAATCGCGGAGATTGCTTGAGTTTGTATGGTGTTGCTAGGGATCTAAGTGCGGCATTAGATCTAAATTTAAAAGAATTAAGTCCTTTGAAAGAAGGCGAAAATAGCGTAGGCATAGGAAGAATACTTAGTGTTAAAAACCAAAGCGATGTGGAAGGTTTTTTCGCATATAGAGCATTAGAAATCAAGGAAGAATTTAAACTAAACATTACAATAGGAATTCGTCTTGCATTGATCGAGGCTTATAAAAACAACCATATTGAAAATCTTTTAGCATATGCAACACATGCAAGCGGTGTGGTTTTTTGTGCTTATGATTTTCATAAGCTTTGTCAAGATTGTCATGTTGATGAGAAAATTACACTAGAAGTAAAAACTCAAGAGCATGGTGAATACGGAATTTATTATAAAGATGAGCTGATTGCTTTAGCAGGGATAGAACAAGAAGATAAGTATAAAATTAATAATGAGAGTAAAATTATCATCATAGAAGCAAGTTACACTCAACCTCAAATCATAGCCAATGCAGTAGCTTTTCATAAAAAGAAAAACGATACCATATACCGCACTTCAAGAGGCAGCGAACCTAAGCTTTCATTGGGAATGGAGTATTTATTTAATGAATGCTTGAAGATTAATGCTATGAGTGTTTTTTCAGGAAGTCAGCAAATCTTTAAAGAGTGCGAAGCAAAGGTTATTGGTATTTTTGGTACAGAGATTGATAAGATCATCGGTATGCCTATAGACAAAAATATTTTAGTTAAAATTCTTAAAAAATTAGGCTTTGAAATTAGTGTGATTAATGATGAGCAATTTAATATCAAAATTCCACTTCATCGCAGTGATATCGTGAATATTGCGGATATTAGTGAAGAAGTGGTAAGGATTATTGGTATTGATAATATTCCTTCAAGAGCTTTAGAATTTAGAGAAAAAAATCGTTTAAATCAAGTGTATTTTGACTATCAAGAAATAAAAAATTTAAGATTAAAAGCTAGCCATAATGGTTATTTTGAAAGTATTCATTATGTTTTAGATAATGAAGAAGAATTGGCACGCTTAGGGTTTAAATGTATAAAAAATAAACTAATCAACCCAATTACTAATGAATTAAATACACTAAGAAGTACTTTGATTAATCATCTTTTAAATGCTGCAAGTTTTAATTTGAGAAATTCTAAAAAGAAAATTAAGCTTTTTGAATGTGGTAGTGTTTTTGATGAGTTTTCAAATGAGCATACTAAATTTGCGATGATTTTTAGTGGTTACAAAGAAGAAGCTAAAATAGCAAACAAAGCCAAACCTGTTTTGGTGGATTTTTATACTTTTTTAGCTGAATTAAAAAGTATTATCGGCGAATATAGTTTGCAAAAATCAGAATATGCATTTTTAAGCCCATATGAGCAAGCAAATGTTTATAAAAATGGCAAACGCATAGGTTTTGTGGGTAGAGTGCATTTAAGCGTAGAAAATGAAAGAGATCTGGCAAAAACTTATATATGCGAACTTGATTTAGAAAGTTTAAAGCAAGACTTTAAGATTGCCAAAGCTTACTCCAAATTTCCATCTATGAGTAGAGATTTAAGCGTGGTTATTCCTAAAGGTTTTGAATATGAAAAAATCAAACAAACCATTGTTAAATTAAATATCGAAAGATTAGAAAGTTTTAGAGTGGTGGATTTGTATACAGATGAAAATTTAGGTGAGTTTTATAGTTTAACCATTAATTTGGTGTTTAGAGATTTTGAAAAAACCTTAGAAGATAATATTGTTCTTGAGTATATTGACAAAATTATCAAAGCTCTAGATGATGAGCATGGTTTAAAACTTCGATGAAAATAAACTCCATTTCTTCTTTTGAAGCAAAGCTTGAAGATATAGCTTCTGATAAGTCTATATCTCATCGCCTTGCTATCTTTTCTTTGCTTACACAAGGAACTTGTAAAATCAAAAACTACTTAAAAGCGCAAGATACTTTGCATACTTTGGCGATTATTCAAGCTTTGGGTGCTGAAGTTAGCATGGATGAGGAATTTGTTTACATTAGGGCGCCACAGTATATAAAGTCTCCAAATTGTATTTTAGATTGTGGAAATTCAGGTACAGCTATGAGACTTTTGATTGGTATTTTAAGTGCCATAGAGGACGAATTTTTTATTTTAAGTGGAGATGAGTATCTAAACGCAAGACCAATGAAAAGAGTAAGTGAGCCTTTAAAACACATAGGAGCTAAAATTTTTGGAAGAGATGAAGCAAATTTAGCACCTATTGCGATTCAAGGAGCAAAGTTAGAAGGATTTAACTTTACTAGCAATATTGCTTCAGCTCAGGTAAAATCGGCTTTAATTTTAGCGGCTTTATTTGCAAAAAAAGAAAGCTATTTTAAAGAAATTGAACTTTCAAGAAATCACAGTGAAATTATATTAAATAAAATGGGCGCATGTATTGAGTATTTAAATCAAGAAAAAACTTCTATAAAAATACAACCATTAAAAACAAAACTCAAAGCATTCGAAATATGTGTGCCAAATGATCCATCATCGGCATTTTATTTTGCACTAGCAGCTTGTATTTTACCTCATTCAAGGGTTGTTTTGAAAAATGTTTTATTGAATAAAACGCGCATTGAAGCTTTTAAAATTTTAGAAAAAATGGGTGCAAAAATCACATACTATCTTGATAATGATGAGTTTGAAAGTATCGGAGAAATTTGTGTTGAAAGTGCACCTTTAAAAGCAGTAAGTGTAAATGAAAATATTGCGTGGTTGATTGATGAAATTCCAGCTTTAGCTATAGCTTTTGCTTGTGCTAGTGGTAAAAGTGTTATAAAAAATGCTAAAGAATTGCGCGTAAAAGAAAGCGATAGAATTAAATCAATTGTATTAAATTTACAAAAATGTGGCATAAATGCCAAAGAATTTGAAGATGGTTTTGAGGTAGAAGGCGGGGAAGCCAAATGTGCTAAGATCAAAAGCTATGGAGATCATAGAATCGCAATGAGTTTTTTGATTTTGGGATTAAAATGCAACATGGAAGTAGATGATTGTGAGTGTATTAAAACCTCTTTTCCAAATTTTATTGAAATTTTAAAACAAATAGGAGCTAAAGTTGGAGATTGAATTAGCAAAAAGTTATGGTTTTTGTTTTGGTGTAAAACGAGCGATAAAAAAAGCAGAACAGATTAAAGATGCAGCTACTATAGGACCCTTGATTCATAATAATGAAGAAATCACAAGATTATGGAAAAATTATAATGTTAAAACATTGAATGATATTAATGAATTAAGTGCTGAAAAAAAGGCGATCATTAGAACTCATGGTATTACAAAGCAAGATTTAGAAAAGTTAAAGCAAAAAGATATAGAAATTTTTGATGCAACATGTCCTTTTGTAACTAAGCCGCAAAAAATTTGTGAGCAAATGAGCAATGAAGGCTATGAAGTGGTGATTTTTGGCGATGAAAATCATCCTGAAGTAAAAGGCGTTAGAAGTTATGTAAGTACAAAAGCTTATGTGGTACTTGATGAGAAAGAATTGCTTGATGTAAAACTACCTTCAAAAGTTGCTGTGGTATCTCAAACAACAAAGAAGATAGAAAAATTTATGGAGATTGTAAATTTTTTAATGCTTAGGGTTAAAGAGGTGCGTGTTTTTAATACCATATGTGATGCAACTTTTAAAAATCAAGAGGCGATTAATGAGCTTGCAAAAAAAAGCGATGTGATGATAATAGTTGGAGGTAAAAATTCAGCTAACACCAAACAACTTTTTTTAATAGCTAAAAATTACTGCGAAGATAGTTACTTGATAGAAAACGAAAAAGAAATCCAAGAAGAGTGGTTTAGTGGTAAGAAAAAGTGTGGCATTAGCGCAGGGGCTTCTACACCTGAGTGGGTGATTAATTTGGTTTTAGAAAAAATCAAAGAATACGCCAAAATTAACTAAGTTTAAAGAAAACAATACTATAATGAAGAATCAAAATTTAAAACAAAGGACCACGATGAGCGAGGTGAACAAAAAAGTTCAAAACAGACTAGAGGATATTATCATAGAAGAAGATTTTGAGCAAATGCTTGAAGAATCTTTTAAGTCTGATGAGGAGGCAACTACACAAGGCATAATCGTTGCTATCAAAGGTGATGAGGTATTTATAAATGTAGGGCAAAAATCAGAAGGTATTTTGGCAACAGAAGAAATTCAAAATGAAAATGGCGAACTTATTTTTAAAGAAGGTGATACATTAGAAGTTGCTATAGTGGGTTCTCGCGGTGGCAGATCTTTACTTTCTCATAAAAAAGCTTTGAGAAAACAAAAAGTGAAAGAATTTATCGAAAATTATCAAGATGATGAAAGAACATTTGATGTAAAAATCATCGGTAAAAACAGAGGCGGTTTTGTAGCTGTAGATGATAGTGGTGTGGAGTTTTTCTTGCCAAAATCACAAAGTAGCTTTAAAGATTCAAACAATATTATCAATAAAACATTTAAAGTTAAAATCATAAAAATAGACAAAGAGGCACAAAGCATAGTTGTTTCTAGAAAAAAAATAGTTGATGAAGAAAGAAAAAAACGCAAAGAAATCATCTCAAATGTATTAAATCAAGATGAGGTTATTGAAGGTGTAGTGAAAAAGATTACCACTTATGGTATGTTTGTTGATGTAGGTGGTGTTGATGGTTTGGTGCATTATAGTGAAATTTCTTATAAAGGACCGGTAAATCCTAGCTCATTGTATAACGAAGGCGATAAAGTGCCTGTAAAAGTAATCAAATACGATAAAGACAAAAAGCATTTATCATTATCAATTAAACTTGCTATGCCTGATCCTTGGGATGAAATCAAAGATGGTTTAGAGGTTGGTGATACTATCAAGGTTACGGTTTCAAATATTGAGCCTTATGGTGCTTTTGTAGATTTAGGAAATGATATTGAAGGATTTTTACACATCAGTGAAATTTCTTGGGATAAAAATGCTAAAAATCCAAAAGACTACATCAGCGAAGGACAAGAACTTGATGTAGAGGTAATTGAAATCAACGCAAAAGAAAGAAGATTAAGAGTTTCTTTGAAAAATTTACTTACAAAACCTTTTGATGAATTTTTGAAAACACATAAAGTAGGTGATGTGGTAAAAGGCTGCGTTACATCAGTGACTAATTTTGGTGCTTTTGTAAAAATCGCAAACTTAGAAGGTTTATTGCACAATGAAGATGCTTCATGGAATAGAAATGATAAGTGCAAGGATATTTATAAAGTTGGCGATAATATTGAAGTAAAAATCATCAAACTTGATAAAGAAAATCAAAAAATTTCTCTAAGTGTTAAAGAGTTGCAAAAAAGTCCTGCGCAAGTTTATGCACAAAAACATCAAGTAAATGATATTATCTCTGGTAAAATTAGAGATATTAAAGATTTTGGAGTTTTTGTTGAGCTAGAAGAAGGCGTGGATGCGCTTATTCATAAAGAAGACTTAGGGAATGTTGATTTTTCAACTTTAAAAGTTGGAGATGCAATAGAGGCTTTGATTGTTTTTATTGATGAAAAGAAAAATAGAATTCGCTTAAGTGTTAAAAGTCTTGCAAGAATGAAAGAAAGAGAAGCACTGAATGAAATCAATGATAACGACAAAGTAACTTTAGGTGATATTATTAAAGATCAACTTTCATAATAAAAAATGAAAAAATATACCCTATATGGTATTTTAGGCTTTTTAAGCCTAACTTTGGTTATTGCTTTTATTTTTATGGTGAGATATGTAAGCATTGGGAGCTTGCCTATCTCACAAAATGTTAAATACTCTTTTGATGAAATAAAAAAAGAATTGCCACAAACTTGGCAAGATAAACTTTCAAATCTTAAAATCAATGATTTTTCCCCCGCAGCAAATGAATTTTATATGAGTTTTAATATGGACGATTCTATAGTAAAACCAAAGCAAAAATTTTATATGCTCGATGTGAATAAAAATGATGTATATTCGATGTTTTGTTTAAAGCAAACTTTGCATTCTTTTTTTATTAAATACACTTTAACTCAAAGTAAAGATGAAGTAGCAATTTACCTTGATACTAACAATGAAAAAGTTTTAAATGCTCTGATTGAAAAATTAAAAATTTACAATATAAATGCAAAATTAAAGGAGGTTTGGTTATGAAAAAGATTATTGTGTGTGATGCGATACTAGATAAAGGTGTGGAGCTTTTAAGAAAAGCAGAAGATGTAGAGTTAATTGAAGCAGCACATTTGCCTAAAGATGAGCTTTTGACAAAATTAAGCGATGTGGATGTGGCTATCACTAGAAGTTCTACAGATGTGGATTTGAAATTTATTGATGCGTGTAATAATTTAAAAGCATTAGTTAGAGCAGGCGTTGGGGTTGATAATGTAGATATTGATGAGTGTTCTAAAAAAGGAATCATTGTAATGAATGTCCCAACTGCAAATACCATAGCAGCGGTAGAGCTGACTATGAATCACTTACTCTGCTCTGCTAGATCTTTTGTAAATGCTCATAATTTTTTGAAAATAGAAAGAAAATGGGAAAGAGAAAAGTGGTATGGCGTAGAGCTTATGAATAAAACCTTAGGAGTGATAGGTTTTGGTAATATAGGCTCAAGAGTTGCTGTACGTGCAAAAGCTTTTGGTATGAAAGTTATTGCATATGATCCTTATGTAGTAGCATCTAAAATGACTGATTTGGGTATTGAGTGTGTAAATTCTTTAGATGTGATTTTAACCCAAAGTGATTTTATTACAATCCATACACCAAAAACAAAAGAAACTACAGATATGATCTCTTATGATGAGATTAATAAAACGAAAGATGGAGTTCGATTAATTAACTGTGCTAGAGGTGGTCTTTATAATGAAGAGGCATTGTGCGAAGGATTAAAAAGTGGTAAAATCGCTTGGCTTGGTATTGATGTGTTTGATAAAGAGCCCGCAACAAACCATCCATTTTTAGATTTTGAGAATGTTTCAGTTACTTCCCATCTTGGAGCAAATACTTTAGAAAGTCAAGAAAATATTGCTATTCAAGCATGTGAGCAAGCCTTAAATGCTGCAAGGGGAATTTCTTACCCTAATGCCTTAAATTTACCAATCAAAACAGAAGATTTGCCAAAATTTGTCGCACCTTACATAGAACTTATTTCGAAAATGGGTTTTTTGGCCGCTCAGCTTGATAAAACTCCTATTAAAGCTATTAAACTTGAAAGTGAAGGGCAAATTAGTGAATACAATGAATCCTTATTAACTTTTGCAACAGTGAGTGTTTTAAGAGGAATTTTAGGAGAAAATATCAACTATATTAATGCGCATTTTGTAGCTAAAGATAAAGAAGTGGAACTTTCTTCTCATATTTTACCAAGTAGTGGATATAGTAATAAAATTACCATAAAAGTGCTTACAGATAATTCGACTTTATCGATCTCGGGAACGATTTTTGGAGAGAATGAGCAAAGAATTGTAGAGTTAAATGGCTTTGATATAGACTTTAAGCCTAAAGGAAAAATGATCATCTTAAATAATAATGATATTCCAGGTGTTATTGCCAATGTGAGTGGAATTTTGGCTAAAAATAATGTAAATATAGCCGACTTTAGACTTGGTAGAAATGGCTTTGGAAAAGCTTTATCAGTTATTTTACTTGATACGAAAATTTCAAAAGCATTATTAGAGGAATTAAGAGCGGTTGATGCTTGTATTTTTGCAGAATATGCAGAAATTTAAGGCTTTTTATAAGGCTTAATTGTTACAATTTGTTTTTAATTTTAAAATTAAGGAAAATACATGGCTTCTTATGGAATGGGAGATTTAAAAAAAGGTTTAAAAATAGAAATTGACGGTATTCCTTTTAAAATCGTTGAATATCAACATGTAAAACCAGGAAAAGGTCCTGCTTTTGTTCGTATTAAAATTAAATCTTTTATTGATGGTAAAGTTTTAGAAAAAACTTTTCATGCAGGGGATAAATGTGAATCTCCAAATTTAGAAGAAAAGCAAATGCAATATCTTTACGATGATGGTGAAAATTGTCAATTCATGGATACACAAACTTATGAGCAAGTAGCAATTAGCGATGAGGATGTGGGTGAAGCTAAAAAATGGATGCTCGATGGAACCATGGTCGATGTTTTATTTCACAATGGAAAAGCAATTGGTGTTGAAGTACCTCAAGTAATGGAACTTAAAATCGTTGAGACAGCACCAAATTTTAAAGGCGATACCCAAGGTTCAAATAAAAAACCAGCTACTTTAGAAACAGGTGCAGTAGTTCAAATTCCTTTCCACGTATTAGAAGGTGAAGTGATTCGTGTTGACACTGTGCGCGGAGAGTATATAGAAAGAGCAAATAAATAATAATCCCTTGAATGCAAGGGATTATAAAGTTCTTAGTTTATTAATCTCATCTCTAAACATTGCAGCTTTTTCAAATTTAAGATTTTTTGCTGCTTCAAGCATTTGTTTTCTTAATTCTTTTACTATTTTTGCGCGTTCTTTAGCTGGCATTTTTTCAAGTTCTTTGCCTTTACGATAAATTTCTCCTTGTTCAAGCTCTTGTTTTAAACTTTCTTCTATGTTTCTTTTGACCGAAGTAGGGGTGATATTGTGTTTTTGATTATAAGCTTCTTGTAAAGCTCTTCTTTCGTTAGTAGTATCGATAGCTTCTTGCATGGATTTTGTGATTTTTTTGGCAAAAAGTAACACTTTTCCATTGACATTTCTAGCTGCACGCCCCATTGTTTGAATGAGTGCAGTTGTGCTTCTTAAAAAACCTTCCTTGTCCGCATCCATAATTGCAATAAGAGACACTTCAGGTAAGTCAAGTCCTTCTCTTAAAAGATTGATTCCGATTAAAATATCAAAAGCACCACTTCTTAAGCCGCGAATGATTTCATTACGTTCAATCGCATCTATTTCTGAATGCATGTATTTTACTTTTAAGCCAAGTTCTAGGTAGTATTTGCTAAGTTCTTCAGCCATTTTTTTAGTTAAAACAGTGATTAAAACTCTTTCTCCGCGTTCTATAACTTTTTTAGCCTCATCATATAAAATTTCTACTTGATTTTCACTATCTTTGATTTCTATTTTAGGATCTAAAAGTCCTGTTGGACGCATGATTTGGTAAAAAATATTTTCTTTGCTTAATTCAAGTTCTAAAGGTGCAGGTGTAGCTGAAACAAATAAAAATTTACAGTTTTTATTGATAAATTCATCAAACATCAAAGGTCTATTGTCTAAAGCACTTGGCAGACGAAAACCATAATCAACTAGGGTTTGCTTCCTGCTTCTATCTCCAGCAAACATTCCACGAAATTGTGGCAAGGATACGTGAGATTCATCAATGATAACTAAGAAGTCTTGATTTTTGATTGCAAAATAGTCAAATAAGGTATAAGGAGTATCGCCACTTTTTAAACCTGTTAAATGTAGTGCGTAGTTTTCTACTCCTTTGCACATTCCTGTACTTTGAAGCATTTCAAGATCAAATTCTACTCTTTGCTTTAGTCTTTGTGCTTCTACAAGTTTGTTTTCATTTTCAAAATAAGCAAGCCGTTTGTTAAGTTCAGTTTTGATCCCCTCGATAGCTTCTTTAAGTCTTGTTTCACCTACGCTAAATTGGCTAGTAGGGTAGAGTATGAATTTTTTTAAATCTTTACCTTTTTTGTTTTCTAAAACATTATAATGATACATTGCCTCAAGCTCATCGCCAAAAAATTCAAGTCTAACGGCTTCATCTTCATAATAAGCTGGATATATATCTACAATGTCACCATTAACCCTAAAATCAGCTCTGTCAAAGAAATTATCATTGCGTTTATATCCCATGTCTACAAGTTTTTTTAAAAGTTCTTTTTGGTTTATTTGCATATTTAATTCTAAAATTAAAACCATACCTACATATTCGCTTGGATTTCCTAAACCATAGTTTGCTGAAACACTAGCTATGCAAATAACATCATCATAACTCAAAAGTGAAGCACTTGCGCTTAACCTTAATCTTTCTAAGTCTTCATTAGTGGAGCTATCTTTTTCTATAAAAACATCAGTTCTTGGTATATAAGCTTCAGGCTGATAATAATCATAATAACTTATAAAATACTCTACATGATTGTTTGCAAAAAAACCTTTAAATTCGCTATAAAGTTGCGCACACAAGCTTTTATTGTGCGACATGATGAGTGTGGGCATATTTAAATTTTTGATGATGTTTGCCATGGTGAAGGTTTTTCCACTACCTGTAACGCCTAGTAAGGTTTGGTATTTATTACCTGCTTTTATACTTTTTACCAAACCGTCAATGGCTTGTTTTTGATCAGGACTTGGACTAAAGTCGCTAGTAAGTTCAAACATAAATTTTCCTAACTTGTATTTTTGTGAATTTTACACAAAATTTTTTGTAAAAATTTAAATTTTCAAATAAAAAGCTATGCAAAATTAAATTTTTTTTTGTTACAATTATATATTTAAAATACTCTAAAAATATAAATCAAAAAAGGCAAAAAAATATGTACGATGAAAGAATAATTAACACAATGACAGATAAAGTAAACGAGCTTTTGGCAAAATACAATGAAGTATGCGAAATCAATGAAAATTTAAGAAATGAATTGGTAAGTGTAAAAGCACAAAATGAAGCCAAAAACAACCAAATTGCACGTTTAGAGGAAGAACTTAAAAATAAAAATATTGAAAGTGAAGATGTGATCAAGAAAATAGAGGCTGTTCTTGGCAAACAATAATCAAAGAAAAGTTACAATCAATGTCTATGCAAAAGACTTTGTTGTAACTTGTAGTAATGAATTTGCAAATCATCTTGAAGATGAGATCGCTTTGATTTCAGGAGGCACGGGCAAGATAGAACTTGCAAATTTCATTAATGCTTTTGTAAAACTTAGTTATGAAAACTATATTCTAAAAAAAGAACTCAATAAACTTATAAACACTATCGATGAAGAAATAAAATAAATGCGCTTGCAAAAAGCTTTTACTCTTATAGAGCTTGTTTTTTGCATTATGATTATCGCCATTCTTAGTATGGTTGCTTATCCGTATTTTTCTTTTGGTAAAAATGATGCTAAAGTTATTCAAGTAAAAAGTGAAGTAGAGCTTATAAATGCTTCTTTGTCTTTACTTAGACATCAGTTTTTGTTTAAAGAAAGTAAAGATTTCCCAGTGGTTTTAGATGATGCTTTAATTAATAGTGAAAATCAAAAATTATTTGTTTGTTCTAATGCTCAAAATTATAAAAACACAAAACAATGCACTTATAATGTTTTAGAAAGGCCTATTGTTTCAAGTAAAAAATCATGGATGAAAACAGCAAACATTCGATATCGATTTTTTATAAATAGTCAAATTTATATAGATTTTGCTTATAATAGTGATAAAATTTTTTTAGAGTGTGTGAGTTCAAATTGTAAGGATTATGGGTTTTGAATTTTTATCAACTTGCTATTAAAGGGTATTATTTAGATGCTTTAACCTATGAAAGCGAAGAAGAATTTGAAATTTTAGATGAGGTGGTGGTAGATCTTGCTAAAAAGAAAAATCTTAAAGCGATTGTTTTGCAAAAATGTCCAAAACCTGATTTTAAAACCCAGTCCATAAAGGAAAAAACAGGCTATAAGCTTACGCCATATCAGTATGAACTTGCTCAATTTATTGCGTATTATTATGCTAGTAAAATTGCCTTTGTTTTGGGAATGTTTGAAGGAATTAACGTTTACAAACATGATAAAATTCAAATAGAAAAAATACCGATTTTAAGTCAAAATCAACAAGAAGCTTTGGAATTTATTAAAGCAAGACAAACAAGTTTGTTGTTTGGAGATACAGGCTCGGGTAAAACAGAAATTTATATAAGTTTGATAAAAGAATGCTTAGAGCAAGGAAAGCAAGTTTTGCTTTTAATGCCAGAAATCGCCCTAACTCCGCAAATGCAAAAAAGACTTAAAGTGTACTTTAAAGAGCATTTTTTCTTATGGCATTCAAAAGTCACTAAGAAAAAAAAACAAACATATTTGCAAGATTTAGCTTCTTCTAAGGCTTTGTTGGTGGCAGGAGCAAGATCGGCTCTGTTTTTGCCTTTTAAAAATTTAGGCTTAGTGATTATAGATGAAGAACATGATAATTCCTATAAAGCTTCTAATAATCCAAGAATTAATGCAAGGGATTTAGCCTTGTTTATAGCGAAAAAAATGGATATAAAAATACTTTTGGGTTCAGCTACTCCAAGTGTTGTAAGTTTTTACAAGCATGATTGTTTTCGACTTAAGGGAACTTTTTTTGAAAGTAAGAAAGAGTTCTTATATGATGAGAGTGAATTAAGTGTTTCTTCTAAACTTCTTTTAGAATTAAAAGTGAGCTTAAGAGGGAAAAAACAAGCTGTGGTGTTTTTGCCCACAAGGGCTAACTTTAGACAAATTTTATGCAAAGAATGTGCTAATACAATTCAATGTCCTTTTTGTTCTATTGCTTTGAGTTTGCATAAAAGTAAAAATGCATTAAAGTGCCACTACTGTAATTTTACCAAAGAAATTGATCAAACTTGCCCAACGTGCAATGGAGCTATGCTTGAAGCTAAAAAAATGGGCACAGCAGAGCTTTGTGAACTTCTGGAAAAAGAGTTGGCTGAATTAAATCCTAGTATTAAAAGATTTGATAGTGATGAGATCAGTAGCGTTAAAAAGCTTGATATGATTTTAAAGGATTTTAATCAAGGCAAAATTGATATCTTAGTGGGTACTTCTATGCTTGCTAAAGGACATGATTATCATAATGTAGATTTAAGTGTAATTTTGGGGTTAGATGAGTATTTATTTAGACCTAATTTTAAAGCTTTAGAAGAAACTTTAGCACTTGCAATGCAGGTTGCAGGTAGGGCAGGTAGAAAAGGTAAAGGAAGAGTTTTGTTGCAAACTAAAAACAAAGCTTTTTTTGAAAAATATATACAAGATTATGATTGTTTTTTAAGTGATGAATTAAGTGCTAGAAACGGACTTTATCCTCCATTTAAAAGGCTTTTGAGATTAATCATTGAAGATGAGGATAAAAATAAAGCATTAAGTTTATGTGAGTTTATGGCTAAAAAAGCTCAAGAGTTAGAATTTGTTCAGTTGGTAGGGTATGGATCTTGTGCAATTGAAATGCTTCATAAAAAGTGGCGTTTTTATGTTTTATTGCGTGCTGATACTCATCAAGAACTTGTGAAATTTGAGCATTTTGCTTTAAATTTTAAAAATATCACTTGTGATATTGATCCAGTAGATTTTAGTTGATTTTAATTTCTACAAAGACAAAAAAGTATACAATATGTGTAAAAAAGTGAGAAAAAATGGAATATCAAAGATACAAAACAAGACAAATTAAAGTAGGAGATGTTTTAATAGGTGGAGATGCACCTATTTCGGTGCAATCTATGCTTTTTACTAAAACAAGAGATATTGAAGGTTGTTTAAAACAGCTTAATAGGCTTTATTTTGCGGGTGCAAATATCGTGCGTTTGGCATGCTTGGATATGGCAGATGCAAGAGCTTTAAAAGAAATCAAAGCAAAAAGCCCATTGCCTTTAATCGTAGATATACATTTTAATCATAAACTAGCGGTTTTTTGTGCTGAATTTATCGATGGAGTTAGAATTAACCCGGGAAATATTGGTTCAAAAGAAAATATCAAAGAAGTAGTACAGGCTTGCAAACAAAGACAAATTCCTATTAGAATAGGGGTAAACCACGGTTCAATAGAAAAGCAATTTAGTGATAAATATGGCTATAATGTACAAGCAATGATAGAAAGTGCTTTGTATAATATAAAATTGCTAGAAGATTTGGATTTTTTTGATATTAAAATTTCTATGAAAACTTCAGATGTGCAAAATACCATAAAAGCATATGAAGCCTTAAGACCGCTTTGTGATTATCCGTTTCATTTGGGTGTTACTGAGGCGGGAACTAAATTCCATAGTACAGTAAAAAGTTCGATCGCTTTGGGAAATTTACTTTTAAAAGGCATAGGCGACACAATGAGAGTTTCTATGACTGGAGAGCTTGAAGAAGAAATTAAAGTCGCACGAGCGATCTTGCAAGATAGTGGAGTGCAAAAGAGTGGGGTAAATATCATCTCATGTCCAACTTGCGGGAGAATTCAAAGTGATTTGATTAAGGCAATCAAGATTGTAGAAGAGAAAACTAAGCACATTAAAGAACCACTGAATATAAGTGTTATGGGTTGTGTGGTAAATGCTTTAGGCGAGGCTAAGGGTGCTGATGTGGCAATCGCTTTTGGTAAAAATCAAGGCTTAGTTATAAGACATGGTGAAGTTGTTGCCAAGCTTAAAGAAGATGAGCTTGTGGAAAGGTTTTTACTCGAAGTGGAAGATGAAGTAAAATTAAGAGAGAAAAATTAATTTTTCTTTAGATAATTTTTTTGTAAATTTTGTAAAGTTTTAGAGATTTTTACTTTATATACGCTTGGATTTTGAAGTTTTTTAAATTTAAGATCCAAGTTTTGAATGCTTATTTGATGTGCTTCTTGTATAGATTTTAAATTAGGACTTTCATAAACTAACTTTCCGTTTTTGAAAATTATTTCATGCAAACTTACATAAGTAAGGCCCTGGTAATGTTTAATGTTTTCATCGTGTGCATACAAAACATCAAAAGAGGCTTTGTTATTTTTATAGTATCTTATAAGTTTTTTAAAATGAGGCAAGGTTGTTTTGCTTGAGCTAGCGCTAATTTTAATTTTAGGGATGATTTGACCATCTTTTTCAATTGCAACGAGTTTATAAACTGCACCAAAAATAGGCGAACTTGCCGAAGTGATCAGTTTTTCTCCTATACCAAATGCATCAATTGGAGCTTTATTTTTTAGCAATTTTTCAATAATGAATTCATCTAAAGCACTACTCGCTATGATTTTGCATTTTTTTAAACCTGCATGATCTAGTTTTTTTCTAAGGTATTGAGAGATTTTAAGCACATCTCCTGAATCAATGCGTATGGAATAATTTTGCATGGTATTTTCAGCATTTAATTCACTAAAAATTAAAATGGCATTTTCAATACCTTTTTGATAGTCATAAGTATCAATCAAAAGACTAATATTGTCTTTATAGGTTTGGCAATATGCCCTAAAAGCACTCAGCTCATCATCAAACATCTGCACCCATGCATGAGACATGGTCCCACTGATAGGAATGTTGAATTTTTTTCCAGCTAAAGTACAAGCACTTGCATGAAAACCACCTATAAAAGCAGCTCTAGCACCATTTAAAGCTGCGCTTTCTCCATGAGCCCTGCGAGATCCAAATTCTAAAAGTAGTTTGTTATTTGCCACTTGAGAGATTCTACTTGCTTTTGTTGCAATAAGACACTGGTGGTTTAATGTTAAAAGTATATATGTTTCTAATAATAAAGCTTCTATTATAGGTGCTTTAATGATCATTAAAGGTGTATTGGCAAATACGCATTCACCTTCTTTTACGCTTAATATATCTCCACTAAAGCATAATGTAGAAAGATAATTTAAAAATTCATCATCAAATTTTTGAGTATTTTTTAAAAAAGCTAAGTCGTCTTTGGAGAAGGAAAAATGTTTGATGTGTTTTATGATTTGTTCTAGTCCACAAAATACAGCATAAGAGGCATTATCGGGAGCTTTTCGAAAGAAAACTTCAAAATATACAATTTGCTTATGCTTATTTTGTTTAAAATAAGCATAAGCCATACTTAATTCGTAAAAATCACATAATAATGAAGAATTCATAAAAGGATTTTTACTAAAAATTAATCCATTTGGCGACGTAAGAAAGCAGGTACATCTAGTTGTGAAATAACTTCCTCATCAAAACCACCGCTAGCTTTACGTAAGTTCATATAACTATTTTTTTTACTTTCTTCTTGTTCTTTAGCACTTTCTAATTCTGCCTTGTCTTCAAAACCGGTTGCAATGATAGTTACTTCAACACGATCACCCATGGTTTCATCGGTGGTTGCGCCAAAGATTACTTTTGCGTTTTCATCTGCTATATCACTAATGCTTTGGGTAGCTTGTGAAATTTCAATCAATGAGCATTCAGGGCCAATTTTATAGTGGATAATGACGCCTTTAACACCTTTCATAGTCATACCATCTAGTAAAGGAGATTCTATAGCGCTTGATAAAGCATCCATGATAGCATTTTCACCTTCACCATGGCCTACACCCATTAAAGCTAAACCTCTGTGGCTCATAACTGTTCTAACATCGGCAAAGTCAACGTTAATATCGCCATCTTCTAAAAGGATAGATACCATACCTCTAACAGCTCTAGCTAAAATATCATCAACTAGTTTGAAAGCTTCTTTTATACCTGCTTTTTTTGGAAGTATGCTAAGAAGTTTTTCATTTTGGATTACAATGATAGAATCACTTTCTTTTTTTAATTCAGCCAAGCCAGCTTCAGCTAATTTTTTTCTTTGTTTTCCTTCAAAAGCAAAAGGCATAGTTACAACTGAAACGGTTAATGCACCTACTTCTTTTGCAGCTTGTGCTACAACAGGTGCAGCACCTGTACCAGTTCCACCACCAAGTCCTGCTGAAATAAAAACAATATCGCTTTGACTTAAAGCCGCTTTTACTTCTTCAAAACTTTCTCTAGCGCTTTCTGCTCCAATTTCTGGTTGCATTCCTGCACCTAGACCTTTTGTTTTCTTTTCGCCTAGTTGAATTCTAGTTTTTGCTAAAGATTTTGCTATAGCTTGTGCATCGGTGTTTGCTGAGATAAGATCAAGATCATGTAGACCCATATTTACCATATGGTCTATCATGTTGCCGCCACCGCCACCGCAGCCGATTACTTTTATCTTTGCGCCTTTTGCGTGTTGCATTTCTTCTACTAGATATTCGCTCATTGTATCTCCTATTAGAACTGGTTTATTAATTTATTCCAAAATTTATGCATGAAACCTGATTTTTTATCTTTTTTGGTTTCAACTTTGACTAATTCTGTTTTTTCATCTTCAAATTCTTTTTGATCTTGAAAAATTTCTTCAAAGTCTCTTTCTTCTTCATGATCATCTATGGTGAGATTTTGTTTAATCTGCTTGTTGATAAATTCAGGTTCTCCTTTATATCTTAGTTTTTCATTAGAATCTAACTCATAAGGAGTAAAATGTCCACCACCATACAAACAAAGACCTATAGCACAACTGTTTTCAGCATCTTCAAAAATTTCTTTGAAGCCATCCATAGTATCTTTTTTTGCGGTCGCTATTCTAACAGCTTTATTATCAAAATAAGCTGAAGCAAGCTTGTCAAGTCCTGCAAATTTTGTCATACCACCTGTTAATACTATGCCAGCACCAGCTAAATTGGCACATGCATTATCGCTTAGCATTTTTGCTAAAATAATGATAGTTTCTTCAATTCTTGCGTAAATAACATTAGATATAACTTCAACAGAAACTTCATTTTTTCTTTTTTCATCGCCCATGTACGGAATTTGTATGATGGAATTTTCATTTTGTGCTAATGAAGCATAATCTAGTTTTAATTTTTCTGCTTCTTTTGGTGGGGTATGCAAGGCGATTGATAAGTCGTTGGTGATATTTACTGATCCAATCTGTAAGCATTCATTGTAGCGTATTGAATTGCCTGCGTGAATTACCATATCGCAAACTGCTCCACCCATGTCAATTAAAATAGCACCTAATTCTTTTTCACTATCATCAAAACACGCAATCGATGATGCATAACCTGAAAGGACGATATTGTCAACTCTAAGATCTGCAAGCTCAACAGCTTTTTTTAGGTTTTTTATATGTACTTCCTGAGAGATTACAATATGGGTAGAAACTTCAAGGCGATTTCCGCTCATACCTAAAGGATCTTCAACATGTTCAAGATCATTTACTTTGAAATTATAAGGCAATACATGAATGATCTCATACCCACTAGGTATATTTGCCGTGTGTTTTGCTGTGCTTACAGCTCTGTGAATTTCTTTGATCCCTATTTCATGATTGGGTATATTAACTACACCGATGCTGTCAACACTCTTAGCATATGCTCCTGAAATAGATACGATTACTTTATCATAATGCACACCTGACATCATTTGTGCATCAGCCACAGCTTCTTCTATGGATTTTGAAGCAAGTTCTATATTGGTAATAGCACCTTTTTTTATACCGTTAGATTTTGATTTTCCAAAACCAATAATCTTAAGGCCTTCTTCGCTTTTTTGTGCTAGTATTGCACAAGTTTGTATCGATCCTAAGTCAATTCCTAAAATATTCAATTTATATTTCCTTTATAATAGCGTTGAATTGGATATAATTCTATAAGTTTTTTTAATAATTCTTCCTTAAGCAAGGCTTGTTTTGTTTGTCTTGCACTTTGCTCTATGATAAAGCGATAGATTTCCTCTTTGTTTTTGTTTTCTAAGCTTTGTTTGGTTATCTCATAAACTATTGCTTTATTGTCAAATAAAACATAGGATTTTGCTTTATTTGAATCAAACACATGCATTAAAAATTCGCTAAATTCTGTATCATTCATCATATTGCCAACTTTAGCACCCTTGCTTGAATCGCGACTATAAGTGCCTATGTCTATGCCTTTGAAATTTTCTAAGGCTAATTTAGCTTTTTCTTCTAGTAAAGCTTTGGTTTTTTCTTTGATGTAAAGTTTAGTTACTTCATCTTTTGCCTGCTCAAAGGTCATAGTTTGAATAGGATTGATTTTGATAAGTTTTGCAATCATATAGCCATTTTCAAATTGAAATGGTTTGATAAAATCATTCTCTTTACTTTTTTCTATATTTTCTAAAGGATAGTAAACATCTACATCACTAATGGTAATATTTTTATCAAAACTGAGTTCATTTTTTCTCAAAGCTACATAGCTTTCATTGGCTTTTAATTTTAGCTTAGAAAGCTTTAGATCTTTAATCACCTGTGCTTTACTTTGATCATAGCTTAAGATTTTTCCCGCAAAGTCTTTGTAATTGTTTTTGTTTTCTTCGTAATATGCTTGAATTTCTTTATCATCTACTGTTATTAAGTCAGGTTTTAAAAAATAAGTTGCAAGTTCATAACTTTTTTGTGTTTTGTAAAGTTCTTTATTTTTCTCCCATGTTTGCTTTAATTCTTTTTCATCTATAGCGATATTTTTTTGATCAAGTGTTATAGCTTGAATTTTTAAGCTATCTTGCATTAAAAAGCTTGCGGCAAACATTTCAAGTTCATTGTTTTTGATCTGTAAATTTAAAATCGCATTGATTTTTTTAAGTAGTAACTCATCGTGGATAATTTTCTCATAAGCCTTTGGCGTGTAGTTATTACTTGATAATAGACTATAATAAAGATTTTTGTCAAAAGCACCTGAGGCATTGTGAAAGATTTTTTGATGTGCTAGATCATAAGCAATTTCTTCATCACTTACGCTTAAACCTAGAGTTTTTGCATAAGAAAGCAAGAGTTTTTCTTGTATTAGCTCGTTGATAGCTTGAGTGTCTAAACCATCTTTTTTTGCTTGTTCTTGTGTATAGTTTCCATTATTTAGTTGAGAATAATAATTAAACAATTGAGAATATTTAAGATTAAACTCATCATAGCTTATCTTTTCATCGCCTACTTTTGCCACAGAGTTTGATCTATCGGTGTTAAAATCATAACTTCCCCAACCAACAAAGCCTGCTCCAACAAAAGCAATAACACTAATCCAAATTGTAACAACTAAATATTTTTTATGATGCTGCATCCAAGTGAGCATTTTTACCCCAATCCATTTAATAAATTAAATCACAAATTATAGAAAATTTGTGATTAATAAAAAATTAATTTTATAAATTTTTATGATAAATTTGTTTCAGCAAGGTGGATAATTTTGCAAGAATTTTCTATCACATCTACAATTTTACCAAGTTCATAGCTCGTTCTTCCATAGGCAAATATCCCATAACCCTTTATCACAACAAAATTTTGTTTTTGTTCAAGCATATATCGATAAATTTCAGTTTGAGATCTATCTTCCCAGTCTTCATAATTTTTAGGGTTGTAAACTCGAATTTCTTCTAAAAAGATTTCACCAAAATAATCTTGCGGTGATATAAAATCGTGATTTAAACTCATTGATAAAGTATAAGCAGGACAAGCAAAGCAAACAAATTTAGCCTCAGGTATGTTTTCATAAATGCTTTTATGTATTTCGCAGTCACTACTTGCTTCACTCCAACTATAATCTTTTGCAAATTTTAAAACACTTAAATTTTTATCGCTAAGTTGGTTTAAAAAAGCATCGTTTTTATTGATGATGAAAGAGCTTTGTGAGAGTTTTGCAGAAACAGAGCCATGGCAAATCCCAAAAAAATTTTTCTTAAACATTGATGAGGAAAGTGCTTGAATTTGTGTAATGATATTTTCTTTATTCATTAAAAACCTTGTTTTAAACTTAGCTAAGGTATTATACTAAAAAATTTTAAAAGGTTTATTTTGCAAAGTCCACATATTCCCGTTTTATTACAAGAAGTTTTAGATATTTTTAGTGATTTTGAAAGTGGAGATTTTCTAGACTGCACTTTAGGTTATGCAGGGCATTCTAGAGCGTTATTGCAAGCACATAAGAATTTAAAGCTTTATGCTTGCGACAAAGATATGGAGGCTTTAAGTTTTTCTCAAGAGTTTTTAAAAGATTTTCAAGATAGGGTTTGTTTTAAACATATGGGTTTTAGAGAAGTTTTAAATTCAATACCTACACATAATCTAAGAGGAATTTTAGCAGATATTGGCGTTTCTTCTTTGCAGCTTGATAAAAACGACCGTGGCTTTTCTCTTCAATCTGATTTTTTAGATATGCGAATGGATCAAAATAGAGCTTTAAGTGCCAAGGAAGTGGTAAATTCTTATAGTAAGGAAGAGTTAGAGCGTATTTTTAAAGATTATGGTGATTTGGCACCCGTTGCATCAATGCTTGCTCAAAAAATCATTCAAGCAAGAAGTCAAAAAGAAATTGCAAGTGCAAAAGAGCTGAGCCAGATCATAGGAAAAGCTAAGCTAAAAGGGCGTAATGTTACTTTAGCTTTACTTGTTTTTCAAGCTTTACGTATAGAGGTAAATGATGAGCTAGGAGAGCTAAGAACTTTACTTGAAAACATTGAAAAGGCAAAATTGAAAAATTGTAAGCTTGCCATTATAAGTTTTCACTCTCTAGAAGATAGATTGGTAAAAAATACATTCAAAAGATGGGAGAAAGACTGTATTTGTGATGAAAAAGCCATAAGATGTGAATGTGGTAAAGGGCATAGTCTTGGGAAAATTTTAAGCAAAAAAGCCATAAGTGCGTCTAAAGAAGAAATAAGCTATAATAGTAGGTCAAGTTGTGCAAAAATGAGAATTTTTTATTTTAGGTAGACAATGATTGATGAGGATTTTTTAAAAGAAAAACAAAACATACGTGAAAAAATGCTAAAGTATTCAAGGGCTATTAAAGAAGGTAGACCTTATGAAGAATACGAGCAAAATTTTAATGAAAGCGATCGTATACTTAAAAACCGAATTCATCGTAAAAAACGCCCTAAATTTACGGATTTTGATGAGGAATATATAGAAAAACCTAAAAAACAATCTAGTATTTATTTGAAAGAAGATTTGATCAATGTAAAATTAGAAGAAAGAAAACCTTTTAAAATACAACTTAATTTTTTTAAAAAACAAAAAGAAAAATTTGATAAAAAAAATGAAAAAACTCCCAAAACAGTAAAAAATCCTAAAACCACTCAAGAGACCAAGAAGGTAGAAAAAAGCCAAAAAGAACAAACGAAAAAAAAAGAATCCATACAAATATCTCAAATTATTGCCAAAGGCAACACTTATGTTAGTTTAAAATTTCAAGATTTAAAAGAAAAAAGAAAAGAAAAAAATAAACTCAAACAAGAAGCAAAAGAGCAAAAAAAAATAGAATATGAAAGAATCAAAAAAGCACAAGAAGAATTAAGAGAAAAAGAAAGACTTGCCAAAGAAGAGCAAAGAATTTTAGAGGAAAAAGTAAGACTTGAGGAAAATCAAGAATACAACCAAGAAGACAAATACGAGCTTTTAGATAGTATAGTTAGCGAAGAAAACAAAAATTTAACCCCTAAAAATTTACTCTATGTTGGATTAATGATAGCTTTTGCCTTGCTTGTGTTTTTTCCGCAAATTTATATTAGAAATCAAATTTATTATATTAGTAGAGATATCGCTGACTTAAGATCACAAGAGCTTGTTTTAGATGAGGAAAATAAAGAACTCCAAAGACAGCTTGAAGCGCTTTATTTCCAAAATCAGGTTTTGGATTTTCTTGATTAGTTTTGCGTTTGAATGATTTTTTCTAAAACGTATTGTTCGAGTTGATTTTTTGGAATTTCTTCCTTGATGGCTTGATTGTAAATATTTTCCGCTATTTTGGAGTATTTTTCATATGCAAAATACGGAAAATGCAAAGCCCATGCTTTTTTTAATAATCTTTTGCTGATGATTTTTCTTGTATAAATTTTAAAAATATCATAACCTATAAAAATACATGCAGTCACTAAAACAGCACTTAAAATACTAATATGAAAATCAATAATAGTTAAAAAATAATGTGTAATGATCAACATAGGTACTAAAATCGCAATACAAAAAAGAGTATAAATAAGGTAAGAATTAAAAACCCTAAATTTAAAATTTAACTTTGCTGGATCGACCATCATACCTTCATTTAATAAAGCATTAGCTTCAAGCAGGTCTTTTAGATTGACTGGTTGGTTTGAAACTTTAAAAATAAATTTTAAAATAAATTCTTGAATTTTCATTGTTTTACCTATTTTTGATATTTTTGTGATTTTAACATTTTTGTTTTTAAATAAACTAAATTTTAAGTCTTGTAAATGAAATCTTGTGTTAAAATTTATCTTATTTTGTAATGAAAGAGTAAAATGGCAGATTCTAGATTGATGATGAATGTTAAGGGTATTGCTAAAAGTTTTATACCTAGAAGAATTTATCAAAATCAGCTTAGCAATATTTTCAATGAAATATTAAAATCAAAACATTTAGATCATATTATCAGCCGTGTGAATTATTATAATTTACAAAATGATTTTTTTGATATAAAAAGTTTAGATTGCTATGAAAAAATAGGCAAATTACCTTTTAAAAAAACTTCTTATGCTTATGATGCTTATGCGATTAGTAAGTATTATGATGATGATTTATTATGGATTAAAGGTTTTGGTGATATTAGTTATAACCTTAAATACCCAAGCATAGCTAAATCAAGACCTATTAAAGAAGGTTGTAATAATATCATCTTAAAATTAGATAAAAATAGACATTTTGATTTTATACAAGATCAGTATGTTTTTGAAGATAAAAAAGATCTTCTTTTTTTCAGAGGTGCGATCTATCAACCACATCGTATTCGTTTTTTTGAAAAGTACTTCAATCACAATCGTTGTGATATTGCTCACGTTGGGGATAGAAAAATTCATGCAGAAAAGTGGATAAAAAATTTAAACTTTAAAATCAGCAGGTCTTATCAAACCCAATTTAAATTTTTACTTTCTTTGGAGGGTAATGATGTAGCTAGTAATCTAAAATGGGCCATGAAGACTAATTCCTTGGTCTTAGCACCAAAAATGCGCTATGAAACATGGTTTATGGAAGGTAGATTGGTTCCAAATGAACATTTTGCCTTAATTGATGATGATTATGAAAATGTAGAGGCTTTGATGGATTATTATCTAAGTTATCCAAATCAAGCAAAAGAAATCATACAAAATGCCCATGCTTACATAGAGCAATTTTTAGATGAGAAATTAGAATTTTATATAGGCATTTTGGTTTTGGCGAAATATTTTTATTACTCAAATCAAATCACTTTGCCACAGGCTATTGTGGATTTATTTGACTAAAAGGAGAACTGATGCAAGAAAAAGAGATTGTTTTTTTAAATGGCGAGTTTTTAAAGGCTAATGAAGCCAAGGTCAGCATTTTTGATCGGGGTTTTATCTTTGGAGATGGAATTTATGAGGTGGTTCCTGTAGTAAATGCAAAAATAGCAGATAAGGAAGAATTTTGGGAGCGTTTTGAACGTAGTTTGGCGCAAATTGATCTTAAAATACCTTATACAAAAGAAGAATTTGAAGCCATTTTAACACAACTAATAACAAGCAATTTGCTTCAAGAAGGTGGAGTTTATATGCAAGTTACTAGAGGGGTTGGTAGTAGAAATTTTGCACTTTTAAAAGGTTTAGAGCCTACTATCATGGCTTTTGCTTTTGAAAGTAAAGTGCTAGATCATGAATTAGCTAAAAATGGAGTAAATATTATCTCTACGGTTGATTTAAGATGGAAAAGAAGAGATATTAAGTCTATATCTTTATTAGCACAGTGTCTTGCAAAAGAAGAAGCGGTAAAAGCCAAAGCTTTTGAAGCATTTATGGTGGAAAATTCTTTCGTTACTGAAGCTTCGAGTAGTTCAGCTTTTATTATTAAAAATGATACTTTGATCACCAAGCCTTTTTCAAATGAAATCTTACCAGGGATTCGTCGTAAAAATATTTTAAAATTTGCAAAAGAATTGGGTCTTAAAATAGAACAAAGAGCTTTTAATATGAAAGAAGTATATGAAGCAGATGAAGTGTTTATCTCTGCGGCTACTTTTTTGATTTTAGGTGTTGTGAAAGCAGATAGCAAAGTCATAAAAGATGGTAAAGTCGGATTTTATACTCAAAAATTAAGGGAAAAATATATTGAAAAAATTCAAAATGAAGTAATGTTATAAAATTTACATCAGTTCTTTTTTTGTTAGACTGGCTTATTTTAGATAGTATTTTATTTCAAAATAAGCCCTAAGCAGTTTTGCACACACAAACTCATCTAAACTCCCATAAGAAATTTCTAAAATCATTTTTGAAAATAAAAATAATAAAAACTAAGGTATAAAAGTTGTTTTTATGATAAAAATAAATAAAAAATAAATAAATAAGATTAAAATAATAATTTTTTATTTTATTTTGTACATAAAAACATTTTTTTGCAGTAAATTTAATCTTTTCTCTAGGAAATAAATAATGATAATGTTTATCTAAAATTAAGAAAGGGGGTACTATACTTCTAACTATGATTTTAAAAATGAATATCAATTCGGAGTAAAATAGTGTTTAAAAAAATAAGTATATTGATGATTTTTTTATTTTGTTCTATTGTATATGCTAGAGAAATTGACTATCAAAAAGAAGCTCAGGCGATTAAGCAAATTTTAGATGAAAGTGTGCTTTTATACAAAGAAAATAAAAATTTAGAAGCAAAAAAGAAAGCTGAAGATGCTTACTTTCAGCATTTTGAAACTATGGAGGGTTCTATAGGACGTAATGTTGGAAGAAAAGTTATTGTAATGGAGCGTAAATTTGTCAACTTAAGAAAAATGTATAAAGATAAAGAAGATTTTTCTAAGATTGAAGCATTAATTAGTAGTTTGTATTTTGACTTAGATGAAGTTGTGCCTATTTTAGAGAAGGGTTTTCAACTTAAAGCTGAAGCAAGCGATGTAAATTATGACAAAAAAGCGGCTGAGGATTCATCTTTAAAAGCAGAAAAAGCACGCCAAGCGCAAGCAGAAGCGATGTTTGCTGCATTGCTTGGAGAGAAGGTTGAAGGTCAAGCTACACAAAGTTCGCAAGCAAGTAGTACAAATTCTCAAGAACAAAATGCTAATGATGATACTTTATTAGCATTGCAAGAAGCTTCTGCTATGGATGCAAGATTGCAATTTTTGATGGATTCGATGATTTCTAAATTAGATCAGGCTGCATTAGCTTTTATCAACAAAGATAATCAAAAAGCTAAAGACTTGATCCAATCTGCTTTGTTTGATGATTATAGAAATTCTAAAGTTGAGGTTTTAGTTGCAAGATACACCAAAGCAGGTATTGATAAAAAAATTCAAACCAAACTTCGAACGATCATTAGACAAATCAATGCTAATACCTTAAACGAAAAAACCATAAGAGATGAAATTTCAACTATATCAGATTTACTTTATGAAGCCTTTTTGGATCTTCCTAAAGAAGAATTAGCTTTACTTCAAGTAAAAGGTTTTGATGATAGTAGTGTTAGTACGAAAAATTATACCAAAGTGCATGATGATATCAAAATAGCACTCAATAATATCTTGCAAAATTATGAAGGATTTAGCTTAAATAGCATAGATGCTTTACAAAATGTGTATTTGGATATTTTTGAAGCAAGTGGTATGGAAAGCAAAATTGGTGCGATCGATAGCGCTTTAAAATTAAAAATAGAAAGTTATTTTTCAAAAGGCGTTGCTTTGATTAAAGCGAGTGCTTCTAAGGAAGAATTAAAACAAAATTTTGATGAATTAAGTGCGTTGATAGAAGGATCATTAGATAAAATTCAAGAATCATCGCCTATGTCGTTGTTTATATGGGCTTTGGGTATTATCTTAAGAGAAGGCTTGGAAGCTTTAATTATCATCGTGGCCATTGTTTCTTATCTAGTTCAAAGTGGCAATAAAAAGCGTTTAAGTATAGTGTATTCAGCACTTTGGAGCGGAGTGTTTTTAAGTTTTGTGACAGCATTTTTTATATCATGGATTTTCAAAGAACAAGCTGGACAAAGTAGAGAATTACTAGAAGGTATCACCATGCTTGTTGCAGTGGCGTTGCTTTTTTATGTTGGTTTTTGGCTTTTATCAAATGCACAAAATAAAAAATGGGCAAACTATGTTAAAACCCAAGCAGTGGAAGCCATCTCGAATAATTCAGCAAAAACACTATGGTTTAGTGTGTTTTTAGCTGTATACAGAGAAGGTGCTGAAACTATTCTTTTTTATCAAGCATTGTTGTTTGATGCAAAAACAAGCATAGATTATAGTTTTATATTTATAGGTTTAGGTAGCGGTTTAGTTATACTTGTCATACTTTATTATTTATTAAAAGCTGGTGCGTTAAAAATACCAGTAAAACAATTTTTCTATATTACTTCATATATTATATTTTATATGGTTTTTGTCTTTACGGGCAAAGGCATCGGTGAACTTATAGAGGCTAAGGTTATCACCCCAAGCTTACTTCCTTTTGATTTTGAAGGAATTTTATGGCTTGGAATTTATCCTTACTATGAGAGCATCATACCACAGTTTATGGTTTTAATCTTACTCGTTATGGGTATTTTTATAACAAAGCAAATTTCAAATAAAAAGGGGAAAATATGAAAAAAACTTTATTAAGTTTAGGTGCAGCAGCGAGCATTTTAGCTAGCTCGGTTTTTGCAGCAGAGGTGCCAATTGGTGATCCATATGAGTTAAATGGCATGGAGATTGCAGCGGTTTATTTACAACCAATCGAAATGGAACCAAGAGGAATTGATCTTGCAGCAAGTTTGGCAGATATCCACCTTGAAGCAGACATCCATGCATTAAAAGGCAATAAAAACGGTTTTCCGGAAGGATTTTGGATCCCTTATTTATCTGTTGCATACAAACTTACTAACCTTGACAATGGTAAAGTAAAAACAGGAACACTTATGCCTATGGTAGCAGATGATGGCCCTCACTATGGTGCTAACATTAAAATGGATACAGGTATAGGAAATTATGAGTTGGTATTTTTGATTGAAAATCCAGAAAAACAAGGTTTTGGACGCCATGTTGATAAAGAAACAGGTGTTGGTAAATGGTTTGAGCCATTTTCAGTTAAATATAACTTCAAATACACAGGTAAACCAAAGTGATTTTTCCCTAGCTTTTGCTAGGGTTTATTTATGAAATTATTGATTTTATAAATAAATTCTATCAAAAGAAGAGCCTATGTCGATTTATTTTGTACATTTTTTTGGAGTTTTCTTCTCCTATGCACTTTTGAGTGCTTTATTTTTTTACAATCTAAAAAATTCTTTTGTGTTTAAACTCGCTTTTGTGGGTTTTGTTTTTTCTTATTTTGCTTTTTTTATTAGTTCTAAGACACTTCAATACGATCTATTGTTTTTTTTCAATAACATCTTGTTTGTTTTCGTATTTTTAGTGTTACTTGTTTTAGTTTATATGCAAAATAACATCATAAAAGAAAAAATTCAAAGCGTATTGGTGTTTTTACTATCCTTTGCTTTTGGTGTGAAGTATTTGCATGTTTCGGTGGATTTTCCTATATTAAGCACTAATTTTTTAGATTCTTTAGCGATTAGTTCTTTTGGATTTATTTTGCTTGCTTTTGTGATATGTCTTGGAGTTTACCTTTATATAAGATGGCTAAGAGAATTTAAATTTAAATTTTTAAATATACTTTTATGTGTTATTGTGATTTTTTATCTAAATGAAGCTTTGGTGCAAATTGTATTACATCTTATGAGAGAAGGTGCGATAGAAACCGAAAGCTTGTACTTAAGCTATGTAGCAAAAAGCGTGTATTATGTTAAATTTTATCCTTATGTGTGGTTTTTCTTTTTAGGATGGAGTATTATTTTAGCACTTAAACAAAGAGTAAGTGAGAATGTTAAAAGAAAAGATTTTGATATAGAATTTAGAAAAAATCATGCTAAAAATTCAACCATTACTAACTTTAGTGCAAGTGTTTTTAGTGCCATGGTTTTAAGCCTTTGTATTTGTCTTTTTTATGACTTGCATGCTTCCAAGCCAATCACCATAGATGAGCCAACCTATGTAGAACCAGATGAAAATGATGAATTTGTTTTTGATGTAGCGATCTTAAGGGACAACAACTTGCACCGTTTTGCTTATATTAGCGATGAGGGGAAAGTGGTAAGATTTTTCTTGATTAATAAAAGAGAGGACAAAGATTCTCCGGTAGCGGTTTTTGACGCTTGCAGTATATGTGGTGATATGGGTTATGTTAAAAGAGGTGGAGAGTTAATTTGTATTTCGTGTAATGTGAGAATTTTCCTGCCAAGTGTGGGCAAAGCAGGCGGATGTAATCCTATCCCAATGAAATATAAATTTGAAAATGGTAAAGTCATCATACCTTTTTCAGAAATTTTAGATGGTGTAAATTTCTTTACTCAAGTGGTAGAAAAGAAAGTTTATGATCCTATCGATCATACAGAACTTATCAACCTTAAAGCACCAAGGTCTTATGTATATAAAGGAAGAACATATTTCTTTGCGAATGAAAAAAACTACGAAGAATTTAAAAACGATCCTTTAAAATACATTGATACCAATAAAACCTCAAAATATAGAATTCATAATTTATTAGGAAACAACTATGCAAGTTAAGATCGTAAAAAATTCCATTTTTCAAAATAAAATTCAAAAATCCTTGGCCTTGCTAACGATTTTTTTAGCTACTTTGCTTATGGCTACAATGTTAAATCTTACTTTAGGTATAGGCAATGAGATTACAAAAGAACTAAGAAGTTATGGATCAAACATCTTGGTTTTACCTAAAGGTGCGAGTTTGAGCGTGGAAGTAGGTAATAAAATCTACGAACCTTTAAAAAATCAAAATTTTTTAGAAGAAAACAAGCTTCATACTATTAAAGAAATTTTTTGGAGAAACAATATCAACGCCTTTGCACCATTTTTAGATACACAGGTAAAAATTCAAACTCCAAGCGCAAGTTATGAAAATATAGCCTTAGTAGGGACGTATTTTGATAAAGCCATAAAAGTCCAAGATGACGATGATTTTTATGCAGGGATTAAAGAGCTTTATAAATATAGCAAGATAGAAGGAAACTACCCAAAAGATGATAGCTTGGATGAAGTAATGCTGGGAAAAGACTTGGCACAAAAATATCATTTAAAAATTAATGATGAAATTCAAGTCATACAAAATGACCAAAATTTTAAAGTAAAAATTGTCGGTATAGTGGACTTAACTCAGGCTTTTTCGAATAAGCTTATCACTTCTTTGCTTTTGGCACAAAAACTTTCCAAAAAAGAAGGTTTGTTTGCTAAAGCAGAAGTTTCAGCGCTAACTATACCTGAAAATGATTTAGCACAAAAAGCAAGACGTGATGTAGATAGTCTTGATCAACTTGAATATGATCAGTGGTATTGTACTGCTTATGTAAGTTCAATCGCTTATCAAATTGCAGAAGATTTCAAAGGCGCTAGCACAAAAGTTGTAAGTGCGATTTCGGATGCAGAAAGCTTAATAGTATCAAAAATTCAATCTCTAATGGCTGTGGTTAGTATTATATGTCTAGTTGTGGCTTCTATAGCTATTTCTTCTTTAATGAGTGCGGATATTTTTAGAAGAAGAAGCGAAATAGGGCTTTTAAAAGCTTTGGGTGCAAGTACTTTACAAATTTATATGATTTTTGCATTAGAAGGGGTTGTAGTGGCTTTGGTTGGAGCTGTTTTGGGTTTTGCTTTTGGTATAGCTATGTCAGAGATTATCGCTTTGAGTATATTTGATCATACTATTGCGCTTTCTTGGATCATCTTGCCGATTTGTTTATTTTTTGCAGTGCTTATAGTATTTTTAGGGTGCTTGTTCTCGATTAAGGGCATTTCTAAACTTTCTACTTCAGAGGTTTTATATGGGAAGTAATTTTTTTATACAAGAGGTTTTTAAATCTCTTATTTTTTCTTACAAAAGAGTTTGTGTTATTTTTATAGCAGTGTTTATGGGTGCCATGGTAAGTGCTTCGTTTTTTAATATTTATTTTGATATCGATACTAAATTATCTAAAGAATTAAAAGCCTATGGTGCGAATTTTATTATCACACCCAAAGATGATGAGTTTTTAAGTGTGCAAGATTTTAATCAAGTTAAAGAAAATTTAAAAGCAAAAGCTTTAACCCCATTTTTATATGGTTTTTACAATCTTGAAAGCTCTAGTGCGGTAGTAGTTGGAGTTGATTTTGCCAATTTAAAGCTTACCAAGCCTTTTATGGAGGTTTTGCAGGGTAGCTTTTCTTTAAGTGATTTTAGCGAAGATAGTGCTTTTGTGGGAGCAGATTTAGCAAAGCAACTTGAACTTAAAATAGGACAAGAATTGCAAATTTACAATCCAAGCATTTCTAAAATAGCCAAAGTTAAAATCAAAGCTATTTTAAGAAGTAACGATGAGCAAGATGGTGTTTTGATCATCTCTTTGAAAAAAGCCCAAGAGTTAGCTGATAAAGAAGTAGTTAATTATGCTCAGGCTATTTTACTAGGTGATTATGAAAGTTTAGATCAAAAAGCAAAAGAACTTAGCAAGGGCAATATAGAAGCAAAAGTGATTGCTTCGGTGTCTATTAGCGAGGGTGTTATTTTGGAAAAGATTAAAGCTTTGATGGCTTTGATTAGCTTAACGATTTTACTCATTAGTTCTTTGAGTGTAAACACCACTCTTAGTGCGGTAATTTTTTCAAGAAAAAAAGAAATAGCTTTGCACCTTGCACTAGGAGCTAAACATAAAGAGATTATCAAGCTTTTTGGGGCCGAGGTGTTTATTTTGAGTTTAAGTGCAAGTTTACTTGGTGCTTTTTGTGGGTATTTTTTAGCTAATATTTTTGGGTATTTGATTTTTAATGCAAGTATAGATTTTAGACTGCTTTCGGTGTTTTTTGCAGTACTTGTTTCTTTGATATTTGCATTTTTTGCGAGTTTTTTACCGTTAAAAAAAGCTTTAAAAATCAATGTTTGTGAAAATTTAAAGGGTGAGTGATGAAAAATATTATAAAAATTTCAAATTTAAATCGTAATTTCAATGAAGTTAAAGCTTTGCAAGATATCAACTTAGAAGTAAAGCAAGGCGAGTGGCTAGCTATCATGGGTCCATCAGGTTCTGGTAAATCTACGCTTTTGAATATACTTTCTTTGATGGATGCTCAAAGTAGTGGGGAGTATTTTTTAGATGATAAAGAAGTCGGAAATTTAAGCGAAGAAGAAAAAAGTGTAATTAGAAGAGAGAAGATAGGTTTGATTTTTCAACAGTTTCATTTAATACCTTATTTAAATGCCTTAGAAAATGTCATGCTAGCACAATTTTACCATTCAAGTATAGAGCAAAAAGACGCCATAATGGCGCTAGAAAAAGTAGGTCTTTCTCATAGACTTACGCATTTGCCTAGTCAGTTAAGTGGCGGGGAGCAGCAAAGACTATGTATAGCAAGAGCTTTAGTGAATGATCCTGAAATTCTACTCGCAGATGAACCTACGGGAAATTTAGATGAAGCAAATGAAAAAAATATCTTAGATCTTTTTTGCAAATTAAAGCAAGATGGTAAAACTATAGTTTTAATCACTCATAATCCCGACTTAGCAACCTTTGCTGATAGAACGATCATTTTAAGCCATGGGGTAATGAAAAGTGAAAATTAAAATTTTAATCTTAGCTTGTTTATGCAGTATATTTTTAAGTGCTTGTTTTGAAAACAATAATAAAAATGGTGGTAAAATAGGTCTAAAAGCACCAGAAATCGCAGCTAAAAATTTAGCTGGAGAAAAAGTTAAATTAGCTGATTTTGATAATCTTATTGTTTTAACTTTTGTGGAGCAAGGTTGTGCATCTTGTCTGAAAGATTTACCACTTTTGGAAAAATTAGCCAATGAGTATCCTAAAAAAATGACTATTTTAGCACTAGATTCTATAGACAAGGGTAAAGATTTTGAAGAATTTGCTACAAAATATGAATATAAAAATATCACATTTTTGCAAGATGATTTAGATATATCATGGCAAAGATTTAGCGTTTTTGCCGTGCCAACAACTTTTGTCATTAAAGATGGTGTTGTGCAAGATAAAATCATAGGAGAAAAGCCATGGTCGCAGTTAAAAGCTTCTATTGCTTCTTGGCTTTAATAAGCGTTTTTTTTCTTAGCGCATGTTCAAATAACGAATTTCAAACTTTAAATTCAAAACAAAATTATATTTTTGACTATGATGGTTTTGAAAAAACCTTAAAAATTCAAAATTCTAACCATGCTTATGCTTTATTTTTTTTCACGCAAGATTGTGGTGCATGCAATGCGCAAATTCCTATGCTTAATGAGCTTTATAAAGAAAAAAAATTTCCTATTTTGGCGGTTTTAAGTGGAGTTAGGTCTAAAACACAAGCACAAAATGTTATTGAGTTAAAAAAACTTGACTTGCCTCTTGTTTATGAAGCAAAAGCTAGTTCGTTTTTGTCTAAAGCAGTGGGTGGGATCTATGGTGTACCTGTGATAGTTTTTTTTGATGAAAAAGGCAATATGAATGAAAAATTCATCGGACTTACCCCTAAAAGTGTTTTAGAAAATAAGATCAAAATTTTAAACTAACCCCACCCAACTCCCCAGAGTTTGCTAATAAGCATTAAGCTTTTTAGCTTAATGTTATTAGAGAGTTTGCCTAATAAGGAGTTTGGTATTTATATACCATTACACACTTGTATTCTTGATTAACGTGCTTTTGTTTGTTGTTGTTTGTTTGTTGTCTATAATTATTTCAAGCAAACTCTGGGCAATTGAGTTTAGTTTCACACTAACTATCATAGTTAGTGTGAAAAAACTTACCACCATAAACCTAGTTTTAAAAACATCGTATGTGAACTAGTATCATCAAAGGTAAATGCACCTGCATAATTGAGTGATAAGTCAGCATTATGTGCTATAGCATAAGAAAGACCTAATTGTCCAAACCCATAATACTTTGAAGTTTCTACTTTTGCACTAAGATGATTAGTGCCTAGTTTTAAATTTCCTTTTGCATCATTGTATAAGTTTACAATAGCTCCCATAGTAAGATTGGTTCTTAATTTATCACTCCATGGTTTATACCATTTTAAAGCAGCACTTGCATCAATAAAATTAAACTGTTCTGCTAGGTAGTGTTCTTTTGTTCCACCTAAGTGATAAAGAGAAAAGTTTTTATTACTCATACCATAATAACTAAGACCAAGCTCAGGAGAAATTCTTGCAATATCTAAAGTATTATAATAATTTGCACCTAGTTTAATTTCTGCTCCATAACCATATACCTTAGTATCACTTTCTACACTAACAGGTAAGCTTTGATAGCTTTTTTCTATATCACTTTGAGTATAATCTAAGATTGTTCTAGCACTAAGATAGTATTGATTAATCCCATCTCTTGCTAATACTCCATAATAAGTTAAACCACCATAGTATGTTTTATCATCAAATCTTAGTCTTTGTCTAGCTTGTTCTTTTTTACTATCTTCATATCCTAGATAAAAACCTATCACACCATAGTCTTTAGGTAGTTCTCTTTGAGAACCTCCTATTAAACCACTAGTATTAACCTTTAAATGACCTGTTGTTTTTCCTATCTTGATATTAGAGTGATTATAATAAGGCAATAAGAAAGTATGGTTTTTTGCATGTGGGTTTTTATTAGGAATGAAGATGTCTTCTAATTCTGCTAATAAGTCTGCATCATTACCATAAGCTTCACCTTGTTTAGATAATTGCATATTTAATGCTTGAGAGAATTCTGTTTGGAAGTTTTGAGAGGTGATGTCTCTTAACATATTAGAGATATTAATCGCTCTTAATCTTGAAGCATATACCATAGACTTTGCTAGGGTTTTACCACTAAGTTCTTTAGTATCTACTACGGCTGCATATTGACCCTTACCTACATTCACAAAGTTATAAATTCCACTAATGCTATGGATATTGCTTGCATCTACACCTGCACCATTGTTAGTTTCATTTCCTTGGCTATTTCCGTTTTTATCTGCAAAGAAAGTATTACTATCATAGATTTGATTTAATACTAAATCTTTAGTATTAACATAAATATTATCTGCATAAATACCACCTAGATTATCTCCACCTATGATGATAGAATTTTCTAATCTTTGGTTATTATCTTTAGTATATTCTAAAGCATTAAAATACCAACCATCTATGCTAATTTTACCCTTATTATTGTTTTCTAATTGGTAGCCATTGTTATTTTTACCAATAAAGCCATTATTATATTCACTTGCTTTTTTAAAGCTTGGAGTAAAATTAGAACTAAGTGTAATAGTACCTGTATTTGTAATACCATTGTGTATGCTACCATGATTGATGATATTCATAGAGCCTTCGTTGTTAATGCC